>CALKDH010000100.1 GCA_938086805.1 uncultured PS1 clade bacterium
CACAAAAACTTTCTATCTCTTCCGCTGTTCCTGGCTCTTGCTTCCCAAATTGATTACAAGGGAAGCCAATAATTTCTAAACCCTCGTCTTTATATTCTTGGTAAAGTTTTTCCAGGCCTTTGTAGTGATAGGTTAAACCACAATTGCTTGCAGTATTAACAATTAAAATAACTTTTCCCTCAAAGTTTTTAAATGAAACCTCTTCTCCAGCGATTTTTTTAAAATTAAACTGATGTCTGCTCATTTCTAGATGTGTTATTTAACAATAATTATGATTGTACTCACTTCAAATTAATTTGAAGTGTTTAATTGATGAAGATGGTGTGTTTGCTGACAGCAAAAAATTGGCTGGGATGGCAGGATTCGAACCTGCGAATGACGGGATCAAAACCCGTTGCCTTACCACTTGGCGACATCCCAATTGTGTAATGGTGATGTATCTATTGCTTTTGCGACAAATCCAAACCATTTAGATGGTAATTCATCTTTTGCATTCAATGCATCAATTTCATTTTCAAAGGTTACAAAGACACATGAGCCGGTACCTGTCATTCTTGCTTCGTCAATATGCTTTTTAGTTGAGTTTAGGTGCACAAGTGCATCTTTTATCTCGCTTTCCAAGTCAATTGCAGCATCCAAGCAATCATTGTGTGGATTTGAAACTAATGAAAAATCTGACATTTTCCTTTGTAGCGCAGACATTGTCAATGCTTTGTGCCTGAATATTTCTTGAGTCGAGATTTGTTTTTTGATGGATACCACCAAATAGAAGTATCTTGGCAAAGACAAGGGAGAAAGAATTTCGCCAGTACCCTCGGCCCATGAACTTCTTCCATCAATAAATACCGGCACATCTGCTCCAAGTTCTTTTCCTAGTTCAATAAGTTTTGTTTTAGGTAAGTTGATATCCCAGAGTTTATTTAGAGCAATCAGAGTTGTTGCAGCGTTTGAACTGCCGCCTCCTAATCCACCACCCGATGGAATTTTTTTTATGACTCCTACGTCAACTCCATAGTTTGATGGCGCTAGTTGTTTTAACTTGAGTGCGCTTTGAATAATCAAGTCCTTTTCCAAGGGAATATTTTCATTACCCTGGGTACGATTGATTTTCCCATCATTTCTGATATCAAAGTTTAATTCATCACAATAATCTAATAGTTGAAATATGGTTTGTAGGTTGTGATAACCATCATCTCTTTTTGAGATAATATGAAGAAATAAATTTACTTTGGCGGGTGATTGATATGTCAATTTAGATTTTTATGAAATGCTCTCTGTAATGCTTTAACTCTTCGATAGAGTCGTAAATATCAGATAGCGCTAGGTGTCTTGATTTTTTAGAAGAGCTAGAAATGATTTCTGGCTTCCATCGGACTGCTAGCTCTTTTAGGGTCGATACATCAATATGCCGATAATGAAAAAACTTTTCAAGATTAGGCATATAGTTGTATAAGAATCTTCTATCTTGGCATATTGAATTACCGCACATTGGCGAAACCCCAGAGTCGACATATTTTGATAGAAAATCAAGAGTTAGAGATTCAGCTTGAGAGATTGAAATATTACTTTCTTGAACTCTTTTAACTAAGCCAGAACGATTATGCTGGTTCGTATTCCATTCATCCATTCCCTCAATAAGCTCATTCTTTTGATGAATTGCTAAAGAGGGCCCTTCATCAATAATATTTAGGTCGGCATCTGTCACAACTGTTGCTATTTCAATAATGACATCAGTTTCTGGAATTAATCCGGTCATCTCAAGGTCAATCCAAATAAGGTTTGTTTTTCTATTCATGAATCAAATTATCCATTGCTAGCTGAAATATAAGCATCCAGTTTATCCTGTGCACTTCCATTGGTTAATACTTCAGAAGCTTTATCTATTCCATTTTCTAAAGAGTTTACAAGTCCACTGACATAAATAGCGGCTCCCGCATTAAGCGCAATAATATCTTTAGCTGCACCCTCTTTGCCAGCAAAAGCATCATAAATTAATGCAAGAGATTCATTAGCATTTTCAGCCTTCAATTCTTCTAAGCTACCTGTATTTAATCCAAAATCATTTGGATGAACAGAGTAGGTCGAAACATCACCATCTTTTAGTTCAGCAACAAATGTTTTTTTAGCAATTGAGAATTCGTCTAGACCATCTTCGGAATGGACCACCATAACATGGCGCGAATCGAGACCCTTTAAAACATTAGCAATCGGCTCAACTAAGTTTTTATCAAAAACACCCATAATTTGGTTTGGCGCTTTGGCTGGATTTGTCAAAGGACCCAATACGTTAAAAATTGTTCTTATTGCGAGCTCTTTGCGAGGCCCAATTGCATGTTTCATAGCGCTATGATGAGCTGGTGCAAACATAAAACCCACCCCAATCTCTTCAATACACTGACTAATCAATTCTGGATTTAAATTTAGATTGATACCAGCAGCTTCCAGTACATCTGCACTTCCAGATTTTGAGGATATTGAGCGATTTCCATGCTTTGCAACTCTTCCACCAGCCGCTGCAACTACAAAAGCTGAAGCTGTTGAGATATTGAAAAGACCGAGACCATCTCCTCCTGTGCCACAGGTGTCAACCAAGTACTCATCGCTGCTTAATTTGACTGATGTGGCAAGATCTCGCATTACTTTTGCACTTGCAGTAATTTCCTCAATTGTCTCACCCTTCATTGAAAGACCAACAAGAAATGCGCCGATCTGAGCATCAGTAGTTTGTCCTGTCATGATGCTATTCATGACATCATGCATCTCACTTTCATTCAAGTTTTGTCTTGAAATAACTGCTTTGATTGCCTCATTTATATTCATAACTATTGCCGACTCATTATTTGTTCAATTTCATCAATTTCTTTAGCTGCTTTTTGGGAGAGAACATGGTTTCCTGTATCAGTCACTAGAACATCATCTTCTATTCTGACTCCTATGCCCCAGTATTTAGGGTCAATTTTATCATCCCTTCGAATGTAAATTCCAGGCTCAACAGTTGTTACCATGCCTCTTTTAAACTCACGGAACTCTTCATTAACTAATTTACTGCCTACGTCATGTACATCAAGTCCCAGCCAGTGCCCAGTGTTGTGCATATAAAATTTAGTTAAATCCTCAGGCGATTTCATAATTCCTAACTTGATAAGACCATCCGTTATTATTTGACAGGCAGTTTCATGTGGCTTATTGGAGCTTATCCCAGGCCTAATTGATTTAATAGCCGATTTTTGCGCACTCAAAACAAGATCATATATCTCTCTTTGAGCATCACTAAACTTTCCATTAATCGGAAATGTTCTTGTAATATCTGAGGCATAGCCGTTAATCTCGCAACCTGCATCAATCAAAAGTAGATCCCCATTTTTCAGCTCTTTATTGTTTTCAGTGTAATGCAAAATGCATGCATTTTCTCCACTTGCAACGATTGGAGGGTAGGAGTGTTCAGAGTTGCCATTCCTAAAATGTGAGTCAAACACAGAGGCAATATTATGCTCAAAAAGTCCAGGTATAGCCTCTTTCATTGCATTTATGTGGGCTTCAGATGCTAGGTCTGCTGCATCCTGCATATTTTTTACTTCTTCCTTGTCTTTTATAAGCCGCATTTCTGAAACAAAAGGGTTCAAGGGTTTTAACCTATTTTCAAAAAGAGAATGAATACGTTTATTATGAATATTTGTGCTGGAATGGTCTTTCCAGCCTCCTCCTCCCGGTGCATCATAATAAATGGTAGAGCCTTTTTTAGTGTAGGAGTCAATATGATCAAAAAAAGTATCAATGTCATATGCCTGATTCACTAGCAATATTTCTGGAGCAAGTTCAGTTCCTAGTCTGATTCCATTCCAAATCTCTTTGGTCTCGTCCTTTGGTCTCAAAAACATGACATAGCTATCTTTGCTAAATACAGCTATTGCATCGGGTTCTATAAATCCAGTGAGATACCAAAAATTACTATCCGGACGAAATGGATAAGTCACATCACTGTTTCTTTTTTGTTCGCTATTGGTTGATACAATAACCACTGCATCATGACCCAACATGCTTAACAACTCCTCTCTTCTTTTTTGATGTATCATTTTATTTGGTGTATTAATTCTTAGATATACAACGCAAGAAAGATACCATGAAAACGATACGACTTTACCAAAATACACCTTTTACTGAGGGTAAAACAGCTGAATTAGATAGTGATAATAGTCATCATTTAAACAAGGTTTTACGATTTCCAGTCGGCAAAAATATTACAGTATTTAATGGTGACGGTTTTGATTACACAGCGTTAGTTCAAGGTGCCAAAAAAACAACCAGCCTTAAAATCATTTCTAAGGCTAGAAATAATTCAGAATCAAAATTAGATTTAACTCTTGCTCAGGGGATTGCAAAAGGCGAAAAAATGGATTTTCTGATCCAAAAAGCCGTGGAATTGGGAGTCAAAAGAATAATACCAATGAAATTAGAGCGTTGTGTTGTTCGGCTAAGAGATGAAAAAGTTCAAAAAAAAATTGATCATTGGCAAAAAATTGCTAACCATGCCTGTGAACAGTCAGGTCGTTCAGTTATTGTCACCGTGTCTGATCCAGTTTCGCTCGAAGGGTTATTAGAAGAGAGGAGCCACAATGGCTTTGTTTTGCACCACCGAGCACAAACCGGCCTTAGTCAAGTGCAGGAAACTTCAAATGCAACTATATTGATTGGGCCAGAAGGTGGCTTGACCGAAAAAGAAGTTAATGATTCTGAGTTTGCGGGATATCAGTCAGTCCATATTGGAAAGAGGGTTTTGAGAACAGAAACCGCTTCATTAGCAGCAATTGCTAATATGCAGTTGTTATGGGGAAGCTAAAAGGAAATAAAGAAAGTCCTAGTCAGTGTTGCCTAGTTCTTTACTGAGCTCCCGTGCACGGTCGTAGGCAGCTCTTGTTGCAGCTGCAACAATTCCCTCAAAGTTCTGATCTTGAAAGGTTTCGATTGCTGATTGCGTAGTTCCATTTGGTGATGTAACTTCCGCACGAAGTGTGCGCGAGTCTTTGCCAGAATTCGTCGCCATGATGCTTGCACCTAGACTGGTTTTGATACTCAAAGCATCAGCTGTATCTTCATCTAGACCTAGGGCCATAGCGGCCTGCTTCATGGACTGCATCATTAAGAAAAAATAAGCGGGTCCACTGCCTGAAATCGCTGTAATTGCATCCAAGAGGTTTTCCTCATTGACCCAAAAGCATTCTCCCACAGCAGATAACAACAAGTTTACTGATTCTTTTTGGATGTCATTGACGAGCTCATTTGCATAAAGACCAGTGACTCCAGACTGAAAAAGAGCAGGCGTATTGGGCATTGTTCTAACGAGTGCAAAGTCACCGCCAAGCCATCGATTAATATCTTTACTTTTGATGCCAGCTACAATGGAGACAAAGAGTTGATCTGATGAGGCTTTATTTTTGAGCTCATAGCAAACCACAGAGAGCACTTGAGGTTTAACAGCAAAAACGACAATATCACTGTAAGTTAATAATGAGACATTGTCAGGATGGGCAGTCACTCCTAGTTCAGAACTGCGTTTTTCTAGGAGCTCAGTATTGGCGTCACTAACATTAATATTTTTGGCTTCAAAGCCATCACTCAATAGCCCCTTAATAAGAGCATAGGCCATATTACCAGCGCCAATAAATCCAATGACTGTTTTGTTTTCCATATAAAATAACTTTGATTTCAGTGCTTAATTCAATTCTACCAAAGTTGCAATAAATATAGAACATTAATGACAATATTTCAGCCAAAACTAGTAATGATTGATGTTGATGGAACTTTGATTGATAGCGTCCCTGATTTGGCTTATTGTGTTGATCAGATGATGGTTGCTCTGAATATGCCATTAAGAGGGGAAGATACAGTTAGGCATTGGGTTGGAAATGGTGTCCCTAGGTTGGTGGAAAGGGCTTTGACGGGTGAATTGGATGGTTCTCCAAGTAAAGAGGTATTCGACAAAGCGTATCCAATTTTTTTAGATTTGTACGCCCAAAATTCATCTGTTAGGTCTACTCTTTATGAAGGCGTGATAGAGGGCTTAGAGTATTTAAAATCTGAGGGCTACCTTTTAGGTTGCGTTACAAATAAAGCCGAACAGTTTACTCATCCATTGCTTAAATCTTTAGGAATTTTTGACTATTTTGGGATAGTTATTTCAGGAGACACTTTAGAAAGAAAGAAGCCAGACCCAATGCCACTGATTCATGGTGCTGACTTTTTTAATGTTGAGCCCAACGAATGCCTAATGCTTGGCGACTCTGTTAGCGATGTGAAGGCAGCCAGAGCAGCAAATTTTCAAATTATTTGCATGTCATATGGCTACAATCATGGTAACAATATCGCTCATGAAAATCCTGATCTCGTGATCGATTCAATGAAGCAATTGCGAGACTACCTATAGTGAATATTGAAGAAAATCATATCTGGCACCCTTATGCCAATATCCCAAACAAGGTCCCAACATACCATGTAGAGAGTGCAGAAGGGGTTTACCTTAATTTCAAGAATGGGGTGAGCGTCATTGACGGTATGAGCTCTTGGTGGTGCATGATACATGGCTACAACAACCCCTATATAAATGATGCCATTAAGTTTCAGATTGATCAAGTGTCGCACGTGATGTTTGGGGGTCTGACTCATCAACCAGCCATTGACTTATGTGAAAAGCTAATTAATTTAACGCCCAAAGGCCTAGATAAGGTGTTTTTTGCCGATTCGGGCTCTGTCTCAGTTGAGGTGTCTTTAAAAATGGCAATTCAGTACTGGCAAAACAAAGGTCATAAAGAAAAGTCATATTTTTTAACGCCCAGGGGTGGTTACCATGGCGATACTTTTGGCGCTATGAGTGTTTGTGATCCCAACAAAGGCATGCATCACCTTTTTAGTGAAGTTTTGCCGAAGCATTACTTTGTTATGCAACCTAAAGATCATAACACCGATGAGGCGCTCTCTGATTTAGAGTCTAGGCTGAGCAAAAGCCATAAAAAAATTGCTGCTATGATTCTTGAGCCAATAGTTCAGGGCGCCGGAGGAATGAATATTTATGATGAAGATTACCTTAAAGGCGCTAGAGTATTATGTGACAACTTCAACGTCCTTATGATTGTTGATGAGATAGCCACTGGGTTTGGGCGAACAGGCGAGTTTTTTGGCTGTAATCATGCAAATATTTCTCCAGATATTATGTGCGTAGGAAAGGCTTTGACAGGCGGCTATATGACAATGGCTGCTGCCATAACTAACAAAGATATTTCTGAAACAGTAGGCGTACTAATGCATGGACCAACCTTTATGGCCAATCCTTTGGCCTGTTCTGCAGCGATTGCAAGTATTGATCTTCTGTTAACTAGCAACTGGAAACAAAGAGTCACCGAAATTGAAACGATTTTAAGAGATCAATTGATGCCCCTTAAGAATCATCAATCTATACTTGACGTCAGAATTCTTGGTGCAATCGGCGTAGTAGAGTTCAATGAGGATTTGGACATGAAAAAAACTCAGGAGGAGCTGATAGAGTCTGGTGTTTGGCTCAGGCCTTATGGAAAGTTACTCTACACTATGCCACCCTTCGTAATATCAGACGAAGAGTTGTTGGCTATTACTCAGGCTATGCGTAAGATTGTTGGCGACTCGTTAGAGTAATTTATCTATTCAACAGGGTCAATGTCAACAAACCATCGCACTGATGAGCTTACCTTGATAGTTTCTATATGCTGATAAAAAGTCTGAATTAATCTGCGAAGCTGTCCCCTATCTTCTGATTGTAAGTAAAGATTAAAGTAATAGTAGTCTGATTTCCGTTCAATTACTCCAGGAACTGGACCCCAAATTTCGACAGATTCAATCTCAATACTATTAATTAATTGGGCAACTTCATTCAAAAAATTCTCTGCTAAGTTTTTGTTTTTAGCATTCGCACAAATCAACGCTTGATGAGCAAAAGGTGGCAGTTTAGTATCTTTGCGCTCCAATAACAGGGTTTTAGCATATTCAATATAGCGCGAATCTTTTACGAAATTGAATATCGGATGATTAGGATAACGGGTCTGTATATTGACCTCTCCTTTATATTTCCCTCTTCCGCACCTTCCTGAAACCTGAACCAGCAGTTGAGCTAAATGTTCCGTGGCTCTATAGTCAGTTGACATGAGTCCAACATCGACATCTAAAATACCCACAAATGCAAGGTTAGAAAAGTCATGGCCCTTAGCAAGCATTTGAGTTCCGATAATGATGCAGGGCTCACCTGAGTTGATTTTTTTCAAGTGAGTCGCAAAAGCTTTTTTCTTGCGCGTAGTATCTCTGTCAATTCTAATGACTTCGGTGCTTGGAAAGAAAGATTCTAGGTTTTCTTCCAGCCTTTCGGTTCCATAGCCCAGAATTTTGAGCTCTTGACTGCTACAAGAAGGGCATGAAGATTCGGGAGATTTTTCTAATCCACAGTGGTGACACTTGAGTCGATTAATACTCCGGTGATATACTAGCCTTGAGTCACAACTGGTGCACTCTGATTGCCAATCACACTCTCTACAATAGTATATTGGCGCATAACCTCTTCTGTTGATGAATAGCATGACCTGTCTGCTTTCTGAAAGGTGATGCTTTATTCTGGCAATGAGTGGCTTTGATAAGGGCTCTGAAGGTTGGCTTCTCATATCTATTAGATCAACGCTTGGCATGATTGCTTCGCCAGGGCGAGAAGTCAGAGTTAGTCGAGCGAGTTTTTTTTCGATCACATTTTTTAGGGTTTCTAGAGAAGGTGTTGCGGTTCCGAGTATGAGTGGAACGTTGGCCAATTTAGCTCTCATAAAGCTGAGGTCCCTAGCAGAGTATCGAAAGTTTGATTGTTGTTTAAAGGAGTTGTCGTGCTCTTCATCCACAATCACGAGTCCAAGATTAGGTATAGGTGTAAAAATAGCAGAACGAGTGCCAAGAATAACTTTTGCTTCACCATCCTTTGCCAGCAGATAAGCATCTTGCTTTTGCGTGTCATTGAGTTGGGAGTGAACTGCCACAACCTGACCCTCTATTCTCTGTTCAAAGCGTGAGATCATTTGAGGGGTTAGGCCTATTTCAGGAACTAAAACAAGAACTTGCTTTCCTTTTTTTAAAAGTTGCTCCGTGATACTGAGGTAGACTTCGGTCTTGCCACTTCCAGTGACGCCGTGTAGCAAAAAGCCATTAAACTCAGATGAACTCTTAAGCACTTCATTAATAGCAAAACTCTGTTCGTTAGTTGGCTGTATGTCAGTTGACGACACTTTGACTTCAGCTTCACTCGTCTTTTTGATTAGTGCTGGCTTACCATTTCTTAAGTTTTTTGGTATTGCATTGGATAGAACTTCGCCAATTGGGTGGTGATAATAGTTAGCAGACCAAGATAAGAATTCAAGAATTTCCTTTGATAATAGTGCTTCATGATCTATTACCTCTTCAACTTCTCTCAATTTTGAAAAGCTGCTTTTGTGCTTGTGAGAGAGAACAATGCCTGTCACTTTTTTTGATCCAAAAGGAACTTTTACTCTTGAACCAATGCACACTTTTTCTTTACACAAATAATCAAACGTATTGTGCAATGGAACCGGAATTGCAACTTCAGTGATTTGCATCAAATAAAAAAGTTTTAGGGATAAAATAACTATTTTAGCAATATTAACTTGCCATGGTAGTTATTCAAAATATCATAAATGATTTAAATGTTGACGAAGATAATCTTATCAAGGTATGTCAAGAATTTTTAAATGAGAATGCTTTAGAGGAATCAGAATTATTGATACGACTTGTTTCTCCAGTTGAGATTCAAGTCCTTAATAAAGAGTACAGGAATAAAAATCAGGTTACCAATGTACTCTCTTTTCAGAGCGATATTCCAGATGAGGTCGAAGAGTCAATACTTGGTGATGTTGTTATTTGTGTCGACGTAGTGAGGGAGGAGGCACTATTTGGCAACAAAAAATTTGGAGATCACCTCACTCATATGGCAGTTCATGGCATTCTCCATTTGATTGGACATGATCATGAAGATATCACGTCAGCAAATAAAATGGAGTCAATAGAGATTGATTTTTTAGGCAAGCTTGGCATCAGCAACCCATACCTCTAGAGCTATCTTAGCTAGTCTTTAAAAGCGTTGCCAGTTTTATTATGCTTTCTTCTTGTGGGTTGTTTTTTCTGTAAATGACGCCAATATCTCTTTTAGCCTTAGTGGATTTTAGGTCTATATTTATATTTGGATAGTGACTCAGTACTCCAAAATCAATTGCCATTCTTGGTAAGAAGCTCACTCCAATATTCGTATCCACCATTGCAACAAGTGTAGAAATGCTTGTGCAAGAAAAGTTGGATATGTGTTTGCTGGAAATTTCATTGTTTTGTAAAATGTGGGAACGAAGACAATGACCTTGTTCAAGCATTAATAAGGAGCCGTTATCAATTTCTTTTGATTTGCGATTTTTGTGTTGAATAAAATAGATTGGGTCAGCAAAGACTTGATAACTCTCAATATAATCTGGCAATTCATA
Organism: uncultured PS1 clade bacterium; assembly: GCA_938086805.1. Taxonomy (GTDB): domain Bacteria; phylum Pseudomonadota; class Gammaproteobacteria; order PS1; family Pseudothioglobaceae; genus Pseudothioglobus. The sequence goes on from CALKDH010000100.1 coordinate 10,542, forward strand.
GGGGAAAGCAAAGATTGCAAAATCGATATGAGCTTGATCAAGATTTTTAAGTAAGTTTTCACTAGTATCCTCTTTAAATGAAACTTTAAGTTTTGGATACGATTGAGTGATATTCGATAGAAAGTTTGGGAGAATATATGTAGAGATTGTTGGAATAACACCGATAGTAATTTCAGACTCAAAAAAATCAAGTTTTGAAGTACTAACTAATACATTCATCTCTGCCAAAACTGACTCCGCTTGCTGAGTAATACGATTTCCAGCTGATGTAAAGCGAACATTTTTGTTATCCCGCTCAACTAATTTGACTTGAAGATCGTTTTCGAGTTTTGAAATCCCGGCACTGAAAGTTGAAGCACTGACAAAGCACTCCTTTGCCGCGTTAGAGAAGTGATTCGTTTTTTTTAGTGCAACGAGGTACTGTAAATTTTTAATTGAAGGTGTCATTTTTATATTCGTTTTTAACGAATATAATATACAGTATTATTCAATTTAACTTTATATAAATGAATGGTATGATGTTGGCTCATTTAAACAATCGGAGATAAAAATGAATTTAAGTGGAAGTAAGACTGAACAATCATTAAAGGATGCATTTGCTGGAGAATCTCAAGCAAATAGACGCTATTTATATTTTGCAAATCAATGTGACGTTTTGGGAGAGCCAGATATGGCAGCTCTTTTCAGATCGACTGCTGAAGGTGAGACGGGTCATGCTCATGGCCATATGGAGCACCTAATTGAAGGTGGAGTGGGCGATCCAGGTACTGATATGCCAGCCAAGGAAGTCAAAGACATGCTTGCAAGTGCGGTTCATGGTGAAACTCATGAGTACACTGACATGTACCCAGGCATGGCTAAAACTGCTAGAGAAGAAGGATTTGATGAAATTGCGGACTGGTTTGAAACCTTAGCGAAAGCAGAGCGTTCTCATGCAAACCGTTATCAAAAAGCATTAGATAGTATGTAAAGTCACTGCTACCATAGATATAGTCTGTGGTAGCAATAAACCCTTAAAACTAATTCAATATGTCTAAATTTAAAGAAGGCAATTTAGAGGCTCCAACTCGTCACCCTCTAAATTGGAAAGCTAAAGATTTTTATGATGAAGATTCTCTCAATAATGAACTCGAGAGGGTTTTTGACATTTGTCATGGCTGTAGACGATGTGTAAGTTTGTGTCAGTCTTTTCCAACACTATTTGACTTGATTGATGAGTCCGAAACGTTTGAGGTGGACGGAGTCGATAAGGCTGATTATAAAAAAGTTGTTGACCAATGCTATTTGTGTGACTTGTGCTACATAGCGAAATGCCCTTATGTGCCGCCACATGATTTCAATGTTGATTTTCCGCATCTGATGCTTAGAGCAAAAGCAATACAGTTTAAAAAAGGCGAAACTAAGTTATCACACAAGGTGCTAACATCGCCGCAAAAGGTTGGGGCAATTGCATCTAAGCCAGTCATATCTCCTGTGGTTAACTGGTCAAATAAAAATAAAACTCTCAGAAAGATCACTCAAAAAGTACTTGGTGTTCATGAGGAGGCAGTTGTGCCAACTTATCACACTAAAAGGTTGTCAAAGGTTTTTGTTGAAGAGAGCTCTGATAGTCAATTTAAGGTAGCGATTTTTGGAACTTGTTATGGTGAATATAATGATCCAAAAACAGTTATTGATTTGGTCGATGTGTTGAGACACAACAATGTTGAAGTCAAGCTGATCAAAAAGACGCAGTGTTGTGGAATGCCCAAAATGGAGCTTGGAGATCTTGACTCAGTTGTCAAATATGCCAACGAAAATATTGACCCATTAATCGAGTTAGTCAATGATGGCTTCAAGCTTATCGCGCCTATACCCTCTTGCGTCTTGATGTTTAAGAATGAACTGCCAATGATTTTGCATGATAATGAGGACATTAAGGCCATCTCTGAAGCATTCTTTGATCCATTTGAGTATCTATCCTTACTGATTGAAAGTAATCAGTTTGATGATAAATTTAAGGCAATTGATAAAGAAATTCTATATCAAGTGGCATGCCATCAAAGAGTCCAAAATATTGGGGCACACACAAAAAAAATCTTGGGATTAATTCCAGATTTAGACGTCAATATTGCTGAAAGATGTTCTGGCCATGATGGTACCTACGGAGTGAGAAAGGAAACACATACTTACTCGGTAAAAATTGGAATGCCGGTTGCAAAAAAAATTAATGATACTACCGATCTTGTTGTCAGTGACTGCGTCATGGCAGGTAACCATGTTGCTCACATTGCTTCACAAGACATAGAGTCAATTCATCCAATTAGCTTGGTGAAGCTGGCTTATGGTTTATAAACAAAATCTGAGGAAAATAATAATGCTAGAAAGACAAGACCTATTAACTCTTGAAGAGTATGCAGAAAAGCGCTCATCTATCCGTCAGGAAACAATTCAAGTTAAAAAGCTTAGAGAAGTTCACCTGGGTAGTCACATCAGAATGATATTTGAAAACAAACAAACAGTCCAATATCAAATTCAAGAAATGCTTCGAATCGAGAAAATTTTTGAATCAAGTGAGATACAGGAAGAGCTTGATGTATACAATGCGCTCGTACCCAATGGCTCTAATCTTAAGGCCACAATGATGATTGAATATCCGGATGTTGCTGAGAGAGTTGTAGCTTTATCAAGGCTCATCGGTGTTGAAAAAAGTATTTATTTTCAGGTAGAGGGTCACGAAAAAGTCTTTCCAATTTGTAATGAAGATCTAGAAAGAGAAACCGATGTAAAAACTTCAGCGGTCCACTTTATGAGATTTGAATTTGACCAAAATATGATTGCTGATTTTGTTTCTGGCTCCAATGTAAAGGTTGGGTCTACGCATTCAAACTACGATTATGAAACCTCATTAGATTCAAAATCTCAAGAGGCATTAAGCGAAGATTTTAAAAGCTAAATATTAGTCAAAACTTCAGACATTTCGCCTATAGATTCCATGGCTTTGAGACGACCATCGACATAATACATTCGTAATTTATCTCTTTCCCAAGGTGGAATGTTTGATTCCTGAAGAACTTTTTTAAGTGAGCTCGAGTGATCTTTGCCTTTGAGTTTTACCCGCTGTCCATCTTTTCTGAAGCGAACTTCAAGATTAGATAAGTGCTGTAGTTTTTTATAATATGGGCATTGTAATTTCACACCTTCATGCTCAGTATCAAAGAAATATAATTCACCGTTATAGCGCCTTACTTCATAACAATGCCATTTTAAAAGGACTTGTGCATCACTTTTAGCACTCATTACTGTGAGTAATTCATCAAGTACTTTATTAGAAGGCATCAAAAAACCTCTTTGATTGATATAGAATCTAAGAACATTTGTAATTCTCTCCGAGGACAGTTTAATCAAACGATTGATTTGAATTTTATTATCAACTATGAGATTAAATTTAGCTATATCTATCTCAGCCAAATCATGCAAAAGAGTTAATGCTTCAGCCTGATGAGCAGCACTTCTCGAAATATTTTTGATCATACTCTCAAAGCTTATTTTTAATTTAGGAATCAGCTCAACTCTTAATAAGTTTCTTTTGAATTGAGTGTTGTCATTAGTGTCATCTTCTACCCATTGCAATTGATGAGATGCCGCGTATTCAAAAATTTGTTGTTTGCCGATATTTAGCAGGGGGCGATATAAATTTGCCTGACCAAAGCGTTTTAATTTTGGCATGGAGGCAAGGCCTGCAACTCCACTACCTCTAAATAACTGTAGCAGTAATGTTTCAGCCTGATCATCTTGATGATGTGCAGTGCAAAGCACTTCATTCTTTGATAAATTAGATTTTAGTGCATTATAGCGACTTATCCTAGCATTTTCCTCGATGTTAGATGATTTTTTAATATTTATATCGATACTCTTGAAGTTTATATTGTTATTCTTACAGAGCTCAAAACAGAATTTGGACCAATCATCACAGAATTTAGAAAGGTGATGGTTAATGTGAATCGCTCTTACATTTCCAGAGTAGTTTGAGCACAGATAATGAAAGAGAACAACAGAATCAATTCCACCACTTAAGGCAATAACAATTTTTTTACCTACTAAGTAGGGGTCTTTATTCGCTAAATCTTCCAAAGCTTAATAATTTTTCATGCCTCTGTTCTAATAGCTTTTCAATGGAAAGCTCTGATAAGTTTTTAAGCTCTTTAATCAGTGCTTTTTTTAGAAATTTAGAAGCTTTTTCTGGATCTCTATGGATTCCACCTAAAGGCTCAGGAATAACTTTTTCAATTAACTTATTTTTCTTTAAATGTTTACTTGTTAGCTTAAGAGACTCGGCAGCAATTGGCGCCTTTGAAGCATCTTTATATAGAATAGAGGCGCAGCCCTCGGGTGAAATGACAGAATATATACTATATTCAAACATCATCATAGTGTCGCATAGTCCTATAGCAAGAGCACCACCTGAGCCACCCTCACCAATGACAACCGATAGAATTGGAGTCTTAAGGGTAGACATTTCAAAAAGATTTTTTGCAATAGCCTCACTTTGCCCCCTCTCCTCAGCGCCAATTCCAGGATAGGCACCAGGTGTATCAATAAATGTAATAACCGGCAGATTAAACTTTTCTGCCATTTTCATAAGTCTGAGTGCCTTTCGATAACCCTCAGGCCGGGTCATACCAAAATTATGATAAATTTTCTCTTTAGTTGATCGACCTTTTTGCTGACCAATAAACATAAATGTCAGATCATCGATTTTTGCAATACCGCCAATTAAAGAGTGATCATTCGCATATGCACGATCTCCACACAACTCGGTAAACTCATCAAAAATTTTATCAATATAATCGAGTGTGTAAAGTCTTTGTGGATGTCTAGCAAGTTGAGAAATTTGCCAGTCTGATAGAGAAGAGAATATTTTTTTTGTTAGTTGCTCACTTTTAGTTTTGAGAGAATCCATCTCTTTGGCAATATCGACATCATCTTTGATACTCTCAAGAGCATCAATTTTATCTTCTAATTCTGCGATTGGCTGTTCAAAGTCTAGATAGTTAAGATTCATTTAGTGCACTTTATACAGTTAAAAATTTAGTAATAATTATAGCAGATGCAATGTTTATAATCTTGTATGGATTTAGTTACCTTAATTTCCCTGATAGTCGCAACCTTTGTTTATGCTATTTCACCTGGCCCCGGATTATTTGCTGTGTTAGCAGTATCAACTAGGTTTGGTCCAATACCAGCGGTATGGCTTTCACTGGGGCATACTATCGGAGACATCATATACGTTTCGCTGGCTATGCTTGCATTGAATGCCTTGGCCGAAGTTATCAATAACAGCATGCTGTATGTGAAAATCTTAGGCGCATCATATTTAATATTTATTGGATACCAGCAATTTCGCTCCAGGGGAGTCAGTTTTGAGCAATCAACTAAAAAGAGCTCAATCTTAAAGCTTTTAATAGCAGGTTTTATTGTTGGAGTAACAAACCCAAAAACGATTATTTTTTACTTATCTTTTTTACCAATCTTTGTTGATTTAAATAATCTAACAATAACAATCGAATTCCAGGTTCTCTTAGCCATTGGCTCAACTGTATTTTTCGTTTTAAGTCTGGCAAATATTTTAGGCATTAGACTAAGAAGGCATATTGAAAACCCTGGCACTATTAAAAGAGTCAATCAGGTGACTGGAGTAACAATGATATTTGTTGGTGTTTTTGTGGGACTATACTGAATAGCTGAGGAGACTAATGTTTCAATCTGAGAAAACTATGACGCTAATAATGCTTCTTGTTCCATTTGTTTGGGCACTTTCGGGGGTATCAGCAAAATATCTCTCCTTCTATATTAGTGAGGATGAGGTTGTCGTCTATCGATTTTTTTTATCAGCTCTTTCAACTTTCCCGCTATTGCTCTGGATGAAAATACCCATGAAAATTAGTCTCAAAAACTTTCTATTTTGTATTTTTTTAGCACTCTTTCTGATTGGTAATTACAGAACCTATTTTATGGGTATGCAAAGAGGTGCAGTTGGTTTGGGCGCTGCTTTAGTGACAGTCTTGATTCCAATATTTGTGTACATAATAATGATCTTTTCAAAAAAATCAAAACCTATTCTAAAGGATTGGCTTGCACTTGCTATGGGGGTTACAGGAGTAGCTCTAATGCTAAATTTAGATCAAATGAATCTGGAAAAACTAGTAACTGGAGGAAATATTTATTTTGTTTTGGCTGCTTTAACCTATGCCATGTTTACCGTAGCAGCTTCATATATGAGAAATATTCATGTTTTAACTATTAACTTCTATGTCTGCCTTTTAGGATTGTTGATTGATTGGAATCTAGCCTTTGATAGTAATCATCTGTCTTCATTAGGAGGAATGAATTATATCTTTTGGATTAATATTCTTTTTGTTTCAGTAATTGCTGGAACGGCAATTACGGCGGTTTACTATACAGGTTTGAGGATTATTGGCTCTAAGAAAAGTTCTGCTTTTTCGATACTCACTCCATTCTTTGCTATTGCGTTAGGCGCAATTTTCTTTGGTGAAGCGATTACATTTACTAATGCTGTTGGAGTTGTCATGGCCGTTTTGGCTCTGTTTGTTTTAAACGATTTGAAATTAAAAAATATGATTCCTTATAGGTAAGATATGATGCCTTATGGGCAAGGATGAACTAAACTCAATATGGAAATAAATATTTTTTTAGTCCTTGGTGTTACTCTTTTCATTTTTGCAGTGACTCCTGGCCCAGGGACTCTAGCACTTCTTTCTATTTCTACTTCGAGAGGATTGGCATCAGCAATATTCTTTTCAATTGGAATGACGCTGGGTGATTTGTCTTATTTAATTATTGTCATTTTTTCTTTAAATGCTCTCGCTGAAATGATTATCCCTGTTACAAATGCTGTGCAGTATTTCGGTGCCTGCTATTTATTTTATTTAGGTTATTCTCAATTCAGGGCTGGAAAGTTCAGAATGGATGATGATATTTCAGCACAATCGCATTTGAAAGAATTGTTGATGGGTTTCCTCTTGGCTGGAACTAATCCAAAGGTGATGATTTTCTATTTATCAGTCCTTCCATCTCTGATTGATCTCAATCAAGTGAGCTTATCTTATGGATTGAAAATTGTAGCTACAGTTGCCATTTCACTATTGATAGGCTTAGTGGTTATCGGTGTTCTAGGCAAAAAATTAAGACAGCTAATAAGTAGTCAAAAAATGGCTTTGAGGGTGAATAGGGCTTTTGGAGTAATAATGATTGGCGTTGGTTTTAGTCTTTTATATTTCTAGACAGTTGATTATTGGCTGTCAGCATCAATATCACGAGCCAACAAATCTTTCATGATTGCTGTTCTCATCTCATCAGAAAAATCAAACCAATCAAAAATTTCATTCATGTGACGTTTGCATCCAACACAGTAGTTGTTCTTATTATATTTACAAATACTGACACATGGGCTTTTGATTTGTTTTAGTCTAGCTTGTTCACTCATAACATGTTTTTTTGAAAAAGCATTTTAGTGTAGTTGTCATCTACGAGCGGAGTTTTTCATTGTTATTATCGTATGCAGCATTTAAAGAGACATGGCATTTTCGGCTACCTATTGAGGTTTCTACTCTGAGCTGTTTGCCCTCTGAGCAGTGACTTGGATTAAGATAGGCAAATGCTATACTATGACCAACTCTGTAACCATAAGCTCCACTGGTAATGATTCCACTTAGTTCATCGCCATCAAAAACAGCCTCGTTTCCAAAACACTCTGCTGGAATGTCGTCATCAAAGATCAGGTAGGCTAACTTAGTTTCTAAACCTTTTGATTGGCGTTCATTGATATTATCAGAGCCAATAAAATTACGACTTAAATCTAGGAATCTATCCATTCCTGCTTCTAGCGCAGAAATCTCTTCGGTAAACTCTGCGCCATATGCCCTATACATTTTCTCAAGTCTCATGCTGTTAAAGGCCTGACCACCAAAATCCTTTAGGCCAAATGAAGACCCCATTTCAAATAAAGATTCATAGATAGAGATTAACTGCCAGCTTGGCATATGTAACTCCCATCCCAACTCTCCAGCATACGAAACACGCATTGCAAAAACGTTTGCTGAATCGACCTTGATTGTTTTACAGCTTAGCCAAGAAAACCCAGTATTGCTGAGATCTTCTTGAGTGCACTGGCTAAGGACATTTCTGGCTTCAGGGCCAGTTAATAAAAGTCCACCCCATTCCTCTGTAAGGTTTTCTATTTTGACATCGAGGTCACCAATGTGCCATTCAAGCCACTGATAATCCTTGACTTCGGAACCAATAGCTCCCATTAAAAGAAACTCTTCTTTACTAATACGACTTATAGTTTGTTCGGCTCTTATGCCTCCTTTAGGGGCATGAAATAGAGTTAAACCAATTCTTCCATCTTTTGTTGGTAGTTTATTACAAGACAATTTATCAAGGAACTCAAAGGCATCTTTACCTGTTATTTTAAATTTTGCCGTACCACTGATATCGGTGATACCACAAAAATTTTGAACCGCCATACATTCATCTTTGATGGCTTCATGGGCTTCCGTGTGAGCCCAGGATAATGTTTCGCCTCTTATATCCTCTGTTGCAAACCAAGAAGGTTTTTCATAGCCAGTGTTGACTATGTGAATTGCACCTTTTTGAGCTAAGATGGTATGGAGTGGGCTAACCCTTATTGGTCTTCCATGTGGGCGATTTTCATTCGGTGCCGCATAGGCATACATACGTTCATAGGACTCTATAGCCCTAGTTGTACAGTATTTTTTATCTGCCCACGTATCAAAGCGACGACTATCAAGAGAGGACATATTAAGTTCTGTTTGGCCATGAACCATCCACTGCGCCAAATATTTACCAATGCCTCCCTGAGCGATTCCAATACTTGCGCCACATAGATTCCAAAAGTTCTTAAGTCCCTTCGCTGGACCAACAAGAAGATTATCATCAGGAGTGTGAGTAATAAGGCCATTGATAACTGTGCTAATTCCTACCTCTTTGAATAGAGGAAAAATATCCATACATCTTTCTAGCCATGGCATAAGTCTCTCAAGGTCTCCCTCAAATAGTTCCCTATCAAAAGACCAATCAACGCCATCTAGAGCCCATGGCTTAGAACCTCTAGTTTCATAAGGGCCAATTAAAAAACCACTTCCTTCTTGTCTAATATACGAGGCTGCAACTGAGTCACGAGTCACCGGAAGCTCTTTAGAGAGTGCTGCAATTTCTGGATGACTATCTGTTATCAAATACTGATGCTGAAGGTTAACTAAAGGAACATAGGAGCCAACCATTGCCCCAACTTGAGGTGAAAAACAACCACCAGCATTGACAACGTGCTGAGCAATAATATTGCCTTGTTCTGTAATGACCTCATATTCACCAGAGGGAAGAATATTGATATCAGTAACTCGATTAAAGTTACTTACCTCTGCTCCTGCTTTTTTACCAAGCTGGGCTAATTGAGTAACAACTGTTGTTGGGTCAACATGACCATCATTTGGCGTGTATAAAATATTTCGGGCATTCGTGAAATCCATCATTGGATTAATGACTGAAGCCTCTTCTTTTGAAACAAAATGCATTTCACAGCCAACATGATTTGCACGACTCAAGATATTTGTAAACCACTGTTCTTCAACTTCAGTATGTCCAACCCTCAGTGAGCCAGTTTTATGGAAGGATGAGGGAAGTCCTGTTTTTTCAGGGAGTATTTCATCATAAAGCTTAATCGTATACTCATGTATATTTGATAAAGTATGATTTCCGTTAAAGTTTGGACAAAGACCAGCTGCGTGCCACGTTGATCCACTCGTAAGTTCACCCTTTTCAATTAAAACTACGTCAGTCCAACCTTCAAGTCCAAGGTGATACATTAAATTAACCCCCAATGACCCTCCACCAATAATGACTACTTGAGCATGTGATTTCATTTAACTATCCTTATTTAAAGTGGCTTGCGACCAATGTTGTTTCTACTTAATTTAATATTGAATTTCTTCCGTATTTTTTGATCAATATCATCACTGATATGGCTTGGAAAATATTCAGATAAAAGTTCATTTTTTTTCTGGATTGCTTTTTCTAAAATAACAGGCTTACCCATATCAGCCCAATCATTTGGACTATCTCTATCGCTCAGTTCAGGGTAGATGTATTCACTTTGCATCACATCAATTGTTTGTTCTGAACCAAGATAATGAGCCTTGTCATTTAGACAAACATCTTTAATAGTTTCAAAGCAAAGAGACTCTTCGCTGTCATCACTAAAGCCTTTAGTCATTCTCATTGATGCTCCAAGTAAATCATTATCTAAAAGCAGACTTTCGGGGCAAGTTCCAAGGAGGCTTGCATACATGCCTGCAGATTCATAAACGATATTAGCTCCAGCGATTGCTGTTACGGCATGAGTTGAAGCTCTTTCAGATCCAGCTTGAAAGTCAGGAAATTTTGAGTCAGTCATTCCAGCTGGTGTTCCAGTGGGTAGATTAAAATGATTTCCCATTTGAGCGCAAGCAGCAGATATTAAGCCTTGCTCTGGGGAGCCACCACACATAGCACCAGTTCTCAGATCAGATACAAATGGCCATGTACCAAGAATAGCTGGAGCGCCAGGCTTAATAGCATTCACATAAACCAATCCACCTAGGCATTCAGCCCAAGCTTGAGAGACTACTCCAGGAAGTAAAGGTGGTGCAGTAGCTCCAGCCTGACCAGCTGAGAGCAATAAAATTGGCATACCACCCTCAACTCCAACACGAACACACTCTAACGATTCTTCCGCAAATTTCATTGGTGGCACTACGTGACAGTTACTCATACTCACAAAGGGTCTCTCTCTCCACTTCTCTTCACTACCAGCAATAATATGAAGCATTTCAAGTGCATCAGTTACATGTGAAGATTCTGTAAAGCTAACACCTGCATGTTTTTCAGTGCCCATTGCAACACAATAAACTGAGTTTTGATCCATCTCTCTTGGGCTCTCGATATCTCTTAATACACATGTTCTTTGAAACATATGGATATGTTCACACTTATCAGCGATCCTTGCCATATCATACAAATCTTGACTAACTGACTCTCTGTATTCGTTTTTTTCAGGATCGGCAATAAGAACTGCTGCGCCAGCAGTTGAAAAGTGGACTCTTGATCCACTAAGATCTAGATCGTGTTTTGGTGATTGACCAAATAGTGTTAGATTTCTTTGAGAGAGATTTATTGCTTTATCTACAATTTCTTTTGACATTCGCAACCTTCCGTCATCACCAAGAGTTGCCCCAAAGGAAACACAGGTTTCTATACAATGAGGAGTCGCATCACCAAATCCAACCTCTTCAAGAATTCTATAAATATTAGCTTCAATATCCAGAACCTGTTTATCACTAAGAGGCTTATATCTGCCTCCAATTTCTCCAGCATTTACTGGCTTTTCATCTTCTTTTAGTGGGGCATTTCTTAAAGCAATTCGAGCTTCTCTGCCACCTGATTTTCTTCTAGTCATGATCTTGGATTCAGTTTGAATATTCACAACATTTTGATACGAAAATTAATCACTGTCAACTGTTTTTTTAAAGATAAATTTATAAGAAAATACGTTATGAAAATAGATGAAAATTAGACCCCCTTTCAGCATTTAGAATTGACAAAAATATAAGAATACTGTGATAGATAAATTATAACAAATGTTCTATTTTTGGAAAAATAGAAAAATATAAATTCATATATATAAATTGATGTATACTAAATTTCTTGAAGCAGGCTATGCTTCATGTTTGATGTCAATTTTGATAATCATTTATATATAAATAGGAGAAAAACATTATGTTTAAAATCTATAAAAACACTGCAAAAGTTTTTCTAGCAGTGTCTGTTCTTTTTGGGGCAACAATGTTTGGCAGTTCTGCCGCAGTTGCGTCTGGAGAGAAATTTGTGTTAATTAGCCATGCACCAGATTCTGATTCGTGGTGGAATACAATTAAAAATGCAATAGGAATTGCTGGTGAGCAAATGGGTGTCGATGTAGATTATCGCAACCCAACTACAGGAGATCTTGCTGATATGGCTCGTATTGTTGAGCAAGCTGCTGCAAGTAATCCTGATGGCATTATCGTAACGATTGCCGATTACGATGTTCTTAAAGGTCCGATTACTTCAGCAATCGCTAAAGGAATTCCAGTTGTTACAATTAACTCTGGTACACGTGATCAGTCAGAAGCACTTGGTGCTTTAGCCCATATTGGGCAGCCAGAGTATGATGCTGGTTTTGGTGCTGGTAAGAGAGCAAAAGCTGCTGGAGCAACAAAGTTTTTATGTGTTAATCACTTTTTTACCAACCCAGTTTCAGTTGATCGTTGCCAGGGATATGCAGATGCACTTGGTGTAGACTTAGGTGATCAAATGATCGATTCAGGTCAAGATCCAACAGAAATTAAGAATAAGGTTATGGCTCATCTAAGATCACATCCTGATACAGATGCTATTCTTACTTTAGGTCCTACTTCTGCTCATCCAACTCTTTCAGCTCTGGATGATATGGGACGTTCAGGTGATATGTACTTTGGAACTTTTGATCTATCAGGTGAAATTGCTGCTGCTGTGAAGTCAGGTGTAATTTCATTTGCAATTGATCAACAACCATACTTACAAGGTTACCTGCCAGTAGTTTTCTTGACTAACATGTCAAGATATGGTGTTTGGCCTTCTGGTGCAATTAACTCTGGACCTGGATTTATCACTAAGAGTAACATTAGCTTAGTTGAGAAATACGCAGGTGTTTATCGTTAAAAGTTAGTTGATCTCAATAATGCTACTCACTTCAAATTAAACGAGTGAGTAGCATTTTTTTTAAATCTCTTTGAAACTTCAGTGGATTAAATCATGTCAGATGATATAAAGAATAACTCAAATCTTCGTAGTAATTTTAGAACAGTTATGCTTAGGCCAGATCTCGGAGCTATTGTTGGTGTTATTTTAGTTTTCCTTTTCTTTTTTTTAGTGGCTCGTGATACAGGAATGTTTTCACTAGAGGGTTCAATGAACTGGGGAATAGTTTCCTCTCAATTTATCATCATTGCAGTTGGCGCCTGTCTGTTGATGATTGCTGGAGAATTTGATCTATCTGTTGGCTCGATGATCGGTTTTGCTGGAATAGTTATTGCTGTAACATCAGTCGTTTGGGGTTGGCCAGTATGGTTAAGCATAATTTCTGCATTTGCTATATCGATGGCTATAGGAGCATTGATAGGCTATATAACAATTAGTACAAATCTACCTTCATTTATTGTGAGCTTAGCCTTTCTTTATATCTTAAGAGGCTTAACTATTTTTATTGCAATTATAAGTACAAAAAAAACAATCATTGGTGGCGTAACTGAGGTAGCTCAGGACGATTGGTTGGCTCCAATTTTTGGTGGAGAGATTTTCACTGGAGTATTTCAATGGCTTGCTGAACAAGGCATCATACAAACATTTGTAGCAGGAACAAAAGCTGGGCAGCCGGTTGTTTCTGGAATACCAATGATGATGGTTTGGGCTTTAGGACTTATTGTTTTTGCTCATTTTCTATTAACAAAAACTCGTTTTGGAAATTGGATTTATGCTTCTGGCGGTGATGCACAAGCAGCAAAACATATTGGAGTTCCCGTTAACAGAGTCAAGATATTAATGTTTGTGTTTACAGCTTTTTGTGCAACTGTCTTCGCTACTACACAGGTAATAGAATTCGGATCAGCCTCGGCAGATAGGGGTGTCCTTAAAGAGTTTGAGGCAATTATTTCAGTAGTTATAGGTGGAGCTTTGTTAACTGGAGGCTATGGATCAGTTATTGGAGCCGCACTTGGTGCTGTAATATTTGGAGTAGTTCAACAAGGATTATTCTTTATTGGTGTAGAAAGCTCATTATTTAGAGTATTTCTAGGTGTACTTCTTTTACTGGCAGTAATACTTAATACACATGTTCGTAAGTTAATTACGGGGGCAAAGTAATGAGTATTTCACCTCTAATGGAACTTAATGATATTCATAAAAGCTTTGGAAATGTTGATGCTCTAAAGGGAGTTTCTATTTCTATAAATGCAGGAGAATGTCATTGCTTACTCGGCGACAATGGAGCTGGTAAGTCAACATTTATTAAAATTATGTCGGGTGTTCATCAACCGACAAAAGGCCAGATTAATATCAATGGAAAGCCAATAGAAATAAACAATCCACGTGAAGCAATAGACGTTGGAATCGCAACAGTTTATCAAGATTTAGCATTAATTCCTTTGATGTCCGTCTCACGTAATTTTTGGCTTGGCAGAGAGTTAACAAAAAAAGTTGGACCTGTTACGCTCATGGATTTTGAGAAATGTGATTCAATTTTGATGTCTGAGATGGATAAGATTGGAATTAAATTAAGGGACCCAAGTCAATCCATTGGGACTTTGTCAGGTGGCGAAAGACAAACTGTTGCAATTGCCCGTGCAGTATTTTTCGGAGCTAAAATTTTGATTCTGGATGAACCAACATCAGCTCTAGGAGTATATCAAACTTCAAACGTTTTAAAAACGATAGAAAGAGTCCGGGAAAAAGGTGTTGCTGTTGTATTTATATCTCATAACGTTTCTCATGCGCTAGCTGTTGGTGATAAATTTACAGTTTTATCCAGGGGTGAAACTCTTGGAACTGCAAAAGCTGGTGAGATTGATTTTCAAGAATTACAACTCATGATGTCTGGCAACAAAGAATTGTCTGAACTAAAAAAATAGGAATGCATCATGAATATATGTTTAATCGGGGCAGGTAGAATTGGAATTGTTCATGCAATTGCAATTGCTAGTGAAAAAAATGCAATTCTTCATTCAGTAGTAGATGTTAATGAATCAGCTGCTGAGTCATTGGCAAAAGAATATAGTGCTAAAGTTCTAAATATTAATGAAGCTTTTAGTAATATAGATATTGATGCTTATATTATTGCAAGTAGTACAGCAACTCATGCTGATTTAATAGAAAAGTGTTCTGAAGTTGGAAAGCCTGTTTTTTGTGAAAAACCAATAGATCTTAGTCTTGAAAGAGCCGAATCTTGTGCAAAATTGGTAGAGCAGAGCGGTATTGTCTGCATGCTCGGATTTAATAGAAGATTTGATCCCAATATGGCAAGCTTAAAAAGTAAAGTAGATTCTAATTTAATTGGCTCTGTTCAATCATTAGTAATTACCTCTCACGATCCTGCGCCACCTCCAATAGATTATATTCAAAGTTCTGGTGGGTTATTTCATGACATGATGATTCATGATTTTGATATGGCCTGTTGGATTTTAGATGACACTCCAGATAGCATCTATGTTTCAGCGGCTGCCAATAATGAAGATATTAAAAAGGCAGGCGATGTAGATACTGCAAGTGTCATAATGAATATGAAAAAAGGTGCAATAGTCACTATTCTTAATGGTCGCCAAGCTTCCTTTGGTTATGACCAAAGAATTGAGGCTTTTGGTGAAAAAGGTATGCTACAGGTTAAGAATGAGTTAGAAGATAAAGTGGTTCTTAGTAATGCTGATGGTATTAATCAATCTAAAGCTAAGCATTTTTTTTTAGAGCGCTATGAAAAGGCATACCATAATGAGCTCCTTCATTTCATGGAATCCTATCATTTAGGTGTAAAGCCAAGTGTAGATATTTCTGATGGAGTTCTTGCATTAAGAATCGCTGAAGCAGCAAAAAGATCTCTTAAATCTGGCCTGCCAGAAAATTTACAATAAGCAATTGAATGAGTGCCTCTAATATTAATGAATTAAATAATTTGTTACAAGAAAGTTATCCTTTATTGAGCAAGAAAATGAAGTTGATTGCTTTTTATATTATTGATCAGCCACAAAACCTAGCTATAAATACGCTTGCAGTCATTGCTAGAGATATAGGTGTTTTTCCATCTACATTAGTTCGTTTTGCCAAGCACTTTGGTTTCAGTGGTTTTGCTGAAATACAAGCCTTATTCAAAGTAAGAATCTCAGAAAGTACAATTAACTACAAACAACGAATTACTGATGTAAAAAATATTACTGAAAGTGACACAGTTACAAACTCCTCTAATATCTTTTATGATATTACAAAGAGAAATGTTACTGCGACTCAGCTGCTTGCTGAAAACACCGATATCGACCTAATTGAAGATTCAGTTATAGCATTATGTGAAGCTAGTGAAGTTGTATTATGCGGCACAAATAGAGCTCAACCAGTAGCTAATTATTTTTACTATATGTTGAACAATCTTGGTATTAGATGCAGAATTACTAATGATTCTAATGAGCTTGAAAACTTATCAAATTGGCTTGATGAAAAAACAGTATTTATAGCTATAACTTATAATCCATATAATGAGAATACTACTCAAGCAGTAAAAACTGCCAAGAAAGCGAACTCAAAGATAATTCTGTTAACTGATACTGAGCTAAATCCAATTGCACATCTTGCGGATTTTTTATTTAGTATTCACGAAGCTGAAATTCATACATTTAGGTCCTTAGGGGCAACGATGTGTTTAGTTCAAGCAATATGTATTTCAATTGGCTATCATCAACAAGGAAATTAAATGTCATTATTAAGTCGACCAAAGCATAGTAAAGATAGTTGTTATCAAAAAATTACACCACAATCTGCAAATTGGGATTTTGTGGGTTTTGAAGCTCATGATCTCAAAGAATATGAGCTATTAGATTGGTTGGATGAGTTCAATGAGTGTTGTCTAGTGATTTTATCTGGAATTGCGAATATAAGTGTTGATGGGCAAGAGTTTAAAAATGTTGGAGAGAGGATGAGTGTTTTTGATAATATGAATCCTCATGCTGTATATGCTCCAAACAACAGCAAAATACAAATTACCGCTCAAACTAAATTGGAATTAGCAATTGCGATAGCTCCAGGGTTTGGTAACTTTCCAGCAAGACATATTAAGCCAGATGAAATGTCTAGCGAGATAAGAGGCGAAGGGAGCAACAAGAGGTTTATTTGTAATATACTCCCAGAGCAAGAAAAGGCTGATAGTCTTCTTGTTGTTGAGGTCAAGACTCCTTCAGGTAATTGGTCTAGCTACCCTCCTCACAAGCATGATTCTGACAATATTCCGGTTGAAACCTATTTAGAAGAAACATACTATCATCGAGTTAATCCGCCACAAGGTTTTGCTTTTCAGAGAGTTTATACAGATGATTTATCTATTGATGAGACGATGGCAGTAGAAGATAAGTGTGTTGTTCTTGTTCCAAAAGGATATCATCCAGTAGGAGTTCCTCATGGATATGATTCCTATTATTTAAATGTAATGGCTGGGCCAAAAAGGCAATGGATATTTAATAATGATCCTAACCATGAGTGGATGCTAGAGCAAAAATGAAGTCAATTGATATTATTTGTTTAGGTAGGGCGGCTGTAGACTTTTATGGTCAACAGATTGGCTCTAGTCTAGAAAATATGGGTAGTTTTGCTAAATATTTGGGGGGGTCATCCGCAAATATCGCTTATGGCTGCTCTAAACTTGGTCTTAATTCGGCAATGCTCACTCGTGTTGGAAATGAACATATGGGCCGCTTTGTTCGTAACGAATTAGAAAGTGTGGGTGTAGATACGTCTCATGTAATTACTGATAAGGAGAGATTAACTGGCTTAGTTGTTCTAGGAATTCAGAATAAAGAAACATTTCCACTTATTTTTTACAGGAAAGATTGTGCAGATATGGCAATCAGTGAAAAAGATTTCTCTAAAGATTTTATCGCTAGTAGTAGGTCATTGCTTATAACTGGAACGCATTTTTCATCAGATAGTACTTATCGAACGAGTATGAAAGCAATTGAATATGCAAAAGCTTCTGATACACAAGTTATTGTTGATATTGATTATCGTCCTGTACTCTGGGGTTTAACAGAGCTAGGTGATGGAGAATCTCGATTTGTTGCAAGCGACGATGTTAGTCAACACTTGCAAACAATACTTCCATACTGTGATCTGATTGTTGGAACTGAAGAAGAGATTCATATCGCTGGTGGAAGTGAGGATACTATTACTGCACTATTAAAGATTAGAGAGTTGACTTCCTCAATTATTGTTTTAAAACTGGGCCCATTAGGATGCACTGTTATTACAAATAAAATCCCAGAAAGTGCAGATGATTTCAAAGTGATACAGGGTAAGCAAGTAGATATTCTAAATGTTCTAGGTGCTGGTGATGCATTTATGTCAGGCTTTCTTCGTGGTTACCTTCGAGGGGAAAGTCTTGAAATAAGTGCTAATTATGCAAATGCTTCTGGCGCATTAGTAGTATCTCGTCATGGTTGCGCACCAGCAATTCCTGGTGAAGAAGAGTTACTATACTATTTAGAAAATGCCACCAGAATACCTAATCCAAGCACAGATTTAACATTAAATCATCTTCATAGAGTTAGCTTTAGAGGCAAAGAGAATCCTGAGGTTTTTGGTTTTGCTTTTGATCATCGTAAACAGCTATTTGAACTTGCAACAAAGTATGGGGTAGATTCCAATAAAATCAATAAGATAAAAAACTTATTCATTAAGTCGACTCAAAAAGCTATTGAAAAATCCAATATCCCAGAAAAAAATATTGGCGTATTGATTGATGATACTTATGGAGAGGATGCGTTAAATTCAATTGCTGAAAAGTCATGGTGGATCGGCAGACCAGTAGAGCTACCAAGTTCAAGGCCTCTCAAGTTTGAGGGAGTGCAATCTATTGGTTCAAAGATACAATCTTGGCCACTAAATCATACTGTTAAGTGTTTATGTTTCTATCATCCAGATGATTCTGACGATCTAAAAAACAAGCAAGAACAAAAAATCAAAGAACTCTATTTTGCTTGTCTTCAAAGTGGCCACAAACTATTACTTGAAGTTATTCCACCTTTAGAGTTTGAGAATGATGAGGACACTATTCCAAAAATACTCCAAAGATTCTATGACTTAGAAATAAAGCCTGACTGGTGGAAACTTCCTTCAATGAAAGACAATTCATGGACGCAAGTGAGTAGTATCATAAATACGAATGATCCACACTGTCAAGGTATATTATTATTAGGACTTTCTGCATCAATTGATACTGTAATAAGTTCATTTGCTGTGGCAGCAAAATATAGTATTTGTAGAGGTTTTACGGTAGGTAGGACAATTTTTTATGAGCCAGCTGAACTATGGATGCAAGAAAAAATCAATGATGATGAGCTAGTTGATTATGTATCAAAAAATTATACTGATTTGATCAAAGCTTGGCAAAAATACAGGGAGGTGTTCCAGCAATGAAAACCATAAGACTAACAATGACTCAAGCAATAGTTAGATATTTAGCATCCCAATTTATTGAGACTGATGAAGGTATTCAGCAAATATTTGCTGGTGTTTTTGCAATTTTTGGTCATGGTAATGTTGCTGGTATTGGACAAGCCTTGACTGAATCTCAGGATAAACTACCAACCTATCGGGGTCACAGTGAGCAAGGTATGGTCCACTCAGCAATCGCATATGCAAAAGCCAATAATCGACAGAGAATGATGGCATGCACTAGCTCAATTGGGCCTGGAGCAACTAATATGGTAACAGCTGCTGCATTAGCTCATGTAAATCGATTGCCTGTTTTGTTACTTCCCGGTGATTACTTTGCAAGTCGAACACCAGACCCAGTTCTTCAACAATTAGAGGATTTTTCTGACCCAACAGTGAGTGTAAATGACTGCTTTAAACCTGTAAGTAGATATTTTGATCGAATCATGAGACCAGAACAAATTATTAATAGCTTGCCTGTTGCAATTCAGACACTGTTGGATCCTGAAAATTGCGGTCCAGTTACAATTTCATTGCCTCAAGATGTTCAGGCTGAAGCCTTTGACTATCCAGAAGAATTTTTCAAAAAACGAATACACACTATTCGAAAAATAAAAATTGATGATGATGAGTTAGCTCAAGTAATTGAAATTTTAAAAAATTCAAAAAAACCTTTGATAATTGCTGGTGGCGGTGTTCATTATGCTAATGCATGTAATTCACTTAAAGAGTTTTCAAAAAAATATAAAATCCCTGTTGCAGAAACCTCTGCTGGAAAAGGAGCACTTGCTTGGAATCATCCTGGCTATGTTGGGGCTATTGGGGTTACCGGATCTAATGCAGCTAACAACCTAGCAAGACAGGCTGATACAGTTTTGGCCATTGGGACAAGATTAAATGATTTTATTTCAGGGTCAAGAGCCTTATTTTCTGATAAAAAACTCATTCAATTAAATGTAGCAAGATTTGATGCTATTAAACATGATGCATACTCTTTATGGGGCGATGCAAATTTAGGAATAGACAAACTTGATGAACATCTCGGTGACTGGAAGGCATCACCAAATTGGTTTCAAGAGTCAGAAACAGAGGCTTCAAAATGGAATGACTATTACGAAGATATAACCTCTTTAAATAATCCATCTAATAAGGAAGAAGATTTTCCTACAGATGCTCAGGTGCTTGGCGAGGTTAAGAGAAATGGAAAGGCAAGTGATATTGTAGTTTGTGCAGCTGGAAGTTTACCTGGTGAGCTTCATAAGCTATGGAGAACAGAGCAAATAGGTGGTTATCATTCTGAATATGGTTTTTCATGCATGGGGTATGAGATCGCAGGAGGGCTTGGTGTCAAAATGGCTCAGCCAGAAAGAGAGGTCATAGTCCTTGTTGGAGATGGGTCATACCTGATGCTCAATTCAGAGTTAGCAACCAGCGTAATGTTAGGTCAAAAAATAATAGCTGTAGTTCTCGATAACAGAGGCTTTTCATGTATTAATCGTCTTCAAAATGCAACAGGTAATCGCTCATTTAATAATTTGCTTAAAGACTGCAAAAGTTCAGATGATGGATACCCAGAAATTAATTTTGCAATGCACGCAAAATCTCTTGGTGCTAACTCAGAACATGTTGAGGATATAGATGAATTGGCTTTAGCTCTTAAAAGGGCAAGGGCATCATCAAAGTCTTATGTTATTAGTATTGTAACTGACTCTCATAAGATAAGCCCTGAGGGAGGTTGCTGGTGGGAGGTTGCTGTGCCTGAGGTTTCCTCAAATGAAAAGGGTGATGAAGTTCTTAGTGCATATAAGAAATCAAAGACTAATCAGCCTTATTAACAATGAAAGTAAAATCCCATCCATCAAACCATCAAGTTTATTTTAATGAATCTGATATTAATTATGATGAGTTGTCTAGCATCTGCTCTCAGAAGACTTTAAAAGAACACTATCCACTTTCGGATTCAATTTCAAATAATGTTGTCATTTATGATGCGAAAGACTTTGTCTCATTTATTGGTAATACTGAACAAGAAATAAAATTGAAAACTGAAATGCATTATGTTTTAGAAAATGGACCAGGTGTATTTGTAATTCGAAATCTTTATAGTGAAGATGTTATAGATCAAAGTAATGTTATTTTTGCAAAGATTGTTAAAAAAGAAAGTGGTTCTAGTAATGATCACTTTGCCTCGGGAACTAATACTAGAATTTGGAATAGTTTTCAAAAGGTTGCCTTAGAAAACGCAGATGCCTTTATCAATTATTATTCTAATGATTTAGTGAAGATAATTGCTGAATCTTGGTGTGGCCCTAATTCTCAAATGACAGCTCAGGTCAATATTGTAAGACCAGGGGGTGAAATGCAGAAGCCTCATCGGGATTATCATTTAGGCTTTCAAGAAAATGAAGTCGTTGAAAAATTTCCAATCTCAGTGCATCGACTTTCAAACTATCTTACTTTGCAGGGTGGCATAGCTCATACTGATATGCCTCTAGATAGTGGGCCTACAATTGTCTTGCCCTATTCACAACAATATGACTTAGGTTACTTGACATGGAGGGATTTAAGGTTTGGTGAATTTTTTAATCAATACTCAGTTCAAAATCCAATGTCTAAAGGCGATGGAATTTTTTTTAATCCTGCTATATTTCATGCAGCTGGATCAAACACAACAACTAATTTTCATAGAATAGGTAATCTTCTTCAGATCTCATCAGCCTTTGGAAAGACAATGGAGCATGTAGACTATTTTAAAATTATTACTCATATATATCCTTATCTTTTAAATCATAAAGCCCTCTCAAAGAGACTCATTGAAAATGTTCTTATTTGTGCTACAGATGGATATGCTTTTCCGACAAATTTAGACTCTGATAAAAATTCTGATTCTAAACTTCAGGGTATGAGTATGTTTGAACTTACAAAGCAATCACTACTGGATTCAGTGAGTCCAAAAAAATTTAATTCTAAGCTTTTGGAGCACCAGCAAGTTAGGCTTGCTGGATAAATATAACTAACAATTTGGAGAAAATAAATGAGTGTGAAAATTGGTGTTAGTCCGATATCATGGACTAATGATGATATGCCAGAACTCGGTCGTGACACTACAGTGGAGCAATGCTTGCAAGAGGGAAGACAGGCGGGATATCGTGGATTTGAATTAGGGGGTAAATGGCCTCGGGAAGTTTCAGTTCTTGAGCCTTTATTCAGGAAACATGATATGGATGTAGTTTCGAGTTGGTTTTGTGGAGGCTTGCTAAAAGACACTATTGAAGGTGAAATAGAAAGAATTACTCCACATATGCAGCTTTTAAAAGATCTTGGGACTGATGTCATCGTATATTGTGAAATGGATTCCTGTGTTCATGGAGATATTGATTCGCCACTTTCTAAACGACCAATTCTGAACGATAACCAATGGATGCAATGGACTGAAAAATTAGATCAGTTGGCAAAATATACATTGTCTCATGGAATGAAACTTGCCTATCACCATCATATGGGCACAGTGGTGCAAATTGAAGAAGAGGTAGATAAATTAATGGCAATGACCAGTAATGATTTAGGTTTGGTGTTTGATACGGGGCATTTTATTTATGCAGGGGCTGATCCATTGAGTGTTTATAAAAAACATAGTGATAGAGTTCTTCATATTCATTGTAAAGATGTTAGGGCAGATATATTAAATGATGCACTTGAGTCAGATTCAAGTTTTTTGAATGCCGTTCTAGATGGAGTTTATACAGTACCAGGGGATGGAATGTTTGATTTTCCTGAGCTCTTTAAAATGGTTAGCGAAAATGAATTTAAAGGATGGGTTGTGGTTGAGGCAGAGCAAGATCCTGCCAAAGCTCACCCATTAACTTATGTAACTATGGGCTATAAAAATATTGAAAGTTACTGCAATAAATTTGGAATTGAAATAGAGGAAAAATAATGAAAACAATTGGTGTAGGAGTTATAGGGACAGCTTTTATGGGTAAGGCGCATTCAATTGCATATGCTGCTGCAGGAAGTGTTTTTGGTGATGGATTAAGGCCACAACTTGAAATGATCTGCGACTACAATCCTGATAGGGCTGAGGTTATGAGAAAAGAGATGGGCTTCTCAAGATGTACTAGCTCATGGATGGAGTTGGTTAATGATCCCAAAGTAGAGCTTATTTCAGTCTGTGTTCCAAATTCATTGCATAAAGAAATTTCTGTGGAAGCTTTAAAGCTTGGCAAACATGTATGGTGCGAAAAACCAATGTCAACCAATTTGTCTGACTCCGAAGCAATGCTTGCAGCAGCTCAAAAAGCAACAAGCTCTCAAACAATTTTAGGTTATAACTACACTCAAAATCCAGCCGTTCAAAGCGCAAAAAAACTTATTGATGAAGGGGTGATCGGAAGAGTTATTGGTTTTTATGGTGTTTATGATGTGGATAACGAAGCAGATCCAGACAGGCCTCATTCGTGGCGAATGAGTCGTGAGGCATCGGGAACTGGTTCAAATGCTGATGTTATGTGTCATTTAGTTAGTATGGCTCATTATATGACAGGAAGCGAAATCACTCGATTGGTTGGAGATTATGATACTGTTCATAAGGAGCGATCAGATCCAAAAAACCCAGAGAAAATGCTAGTCGTTGATAATGATGATGTTTGCACAGCCATGGCTCACTTTGAGAGTGGAATTAAGGGAACTCTGCGAGTAAGCAGGGTGGCTTGGGGTAGAAAGTGCGGTTTAAGCTGGGAGATTCATGGATCACAAGGCATGATATGCCATGATCAAGAGCGTCTAAATGAGATTAAGCTCTACACTCGAAGTAAAGATCCAAGGCAAGAGGGCTTTAAAACTATTTTGAGTGGCCCAGCTCAACCACCTTATGATGCATTTTTACCAAATGCTGGTCATAGTCTGGGTTATATTGATGTTAAAGTTTGTGAATTAAAACATCTTCTTGACGCTATTGAAACAGGTCAATCAGTTTGGCCTAATTTTTCTGATGGATTAAAAATTGAAAGAGTAATGGATGCTATCGATCGATCTGCCCTTTCAGGTCAGTGGATTGATGTCTGAAAAAATACAAAATATCATTTATAAAAAAACCAGAAAATGGAGTGCACTTGTTGTTGGAAGAGCTGGTCTTGATCTATATCCACAACCATCAGGTTCAAAGACGAAGTTGGCAAAATCATTTGCAAGTGATGTTGGAGGATCTGGAGGCAATATAGCTATTGCAATGAAAAAGGCCGGAGGAAACATTGCACTCATTTCTGCACTTTCAGATGACCCAGTTGGTTTTTTTGTTAAGAATAGGCTTATTGAAGAAGGTATAGAAATTAATTTAATGCAGACAACTCATGGTAACGAAAGAACAAGTCTAGCAATTGCTGAAGAGCGTCCAACTGATTGCGAAGTTGTAATTTATCGTAATAATCCAGCAGACCTTCAAATTGTTTTTAATAAAAATATAGAGTTGGCAATTCTAAATAGTAGCAATCTAGTGGTTACTGGAACAAGTCTTATTGATGATCAGTCCAGAGAACAAGTGTTGAAAATGATGGATTTTGCAAAAAAAAATGAATGCAAAGTTTGGCTAGATTTAGATTACAGGCACTGGAATTGGCCTGATAAGAATACTACCCGGTCAGTATACCAAAAGGCAGAAAAGTTAGCACATGTAATAGTTGGAAATGAGGAAGAGTTTAATATTCTAAATAATGAGTTAGCCAATCAAATTAATCAATGTATCTCAAATAATCAAATAATGATTTTAAAGAAAGGAAAAAATGGATGCACCTTATTTTCTGGTGATTGTTATTTAACTTCAGGCATCTATAAACTTAAGGTTTTGAAGCCATATGGGTCAGGAGATGCCTTCCTAGGAAATTTAATAATGAATTATATGACTCATGGAGATTGGAAAAAGGCAACCGAGGCTGGCAGTGCTGCAGCGGCGATTGTCGTCTCCAAGCCTGGTTGTGCAAGTGCCATGCCATCAAATAAAGAAATAAAGTTATTACAAGATAGTGTATCGATTGAACCAAAAACAGAGTGGAGTTAAAAAATGCATATTCCTCAATTTGAGAATAATAATAAGCCTATCGTAGATTGTAACAGTGAGATAGTTCCTCTATGCTACTTCAATATAATTAAACTTTCTGCTGGAGAAGAGTTTAGCTATCAACTTAGCGGATATGAAACTTGTATCGTTCCTGCTACTGGAACCATTGATGTTGAAGTTGAGGGCCAAACTTTTAAGGATGTTGGCAAGAGAAGCCATATTTGGGAAAGTGATCCTGAGGGAGTTTACATTCCAGTTAATATAAAAGTCAGATTGATATGTCATCATGGAAAGGCTGAAGTTTTTGTCTCTGGTGGAAAGCATAATGAAACATATGAGGCATTTGTGATTAGGCAAAATGATATTGATAAGGTTCAGTATGGTTCTGACGATACAAAGACTCACAGAAAAATTAAACATATCTTAGGAAAAAATCCAGCTGGCAAAGTTGGAAAGTTATTGGTAAGTGAACTGTTTACTGTTGGTGAAGGTGGGTGGTCTGGATTTCCCCCTCACAAGCATGAGGCTGACATGCTTCCAGATGAGAGTAGACATAATGAAGTCTACAATTTTAGATTCAATCCATCAAATGGCTTTGGTGCTCAGTTTTTAACGCCGGATGGTGAAGATTTTGGCCCTGTTTACCACGTGCGGGATGGATCAACTTTTATTTTTGATAAGGGCTACCATCCCTGCGTTGCAGCCCCTGGCTTTGAGATGTATTACTTTACCATTTTGGCAGGTGAGAGCCAAAGGCCACTGCATATGAACTATCAAAAAGAGTATGCATATCAACTAAAAACTATTCCAGGTATGCAAGATATGCTTAATAAATTTAAATAATGTTGGCAAATTTAAAGGATATTTTATTGCCAGCAAAAGAAGAAGGTTATGCTGTAGCATGCTTCAATGTTTTTGGCTTCGAGGACTCAAGAGCTGTCATTGATGCTGCTGAGTCAAGAAATGCCTCAGTAATTCTTTCAATAAATCTTGATATGCGCCAATTCATGACTATGGATCAAATTATTGGCATGTTAAAACCTATGGCTGAAAGCGCTATGGTTCCAGTCTGTATTCATCTTGACCACACTTATGAAGTTGATGTTGTAAAGCAAGCAGTAGATGCAGGATTTAATTCCGTAATGTTTGATGGGTCACAAATGTCCATAGATGAGAATATTACCTATATAAAGGATGTTGTTTCTTATGCGCACCAAAAAGGAGTATCCGTTGAAGCTGAAGTTGGATCAGTTCCTTATGCGTCTGGTAGAGATCATATTAAGTCTGAATTAACAGAATTGTCTGAAGCTTTAGCAATGGAAAAAGAGGGTAAGCCTGATGCGTTAGCAATTTCAATTGGTAATGTTCATCGACTAGAGTCAGGCTCTGTAGAAATCAATATTGATCGTTTTAATGAGCTTGAAAAAGAGCTAAGCATTCCACTGGTAATTCATGGCACAAGTGGCATCAAGGAACAAGATATTGAAATGTTGTCTAAGCGCCACATTACAAAATTTAATGTTGGTACGGTCCTAAGAAAAAGTTTTGGTGACTCATTGCGATCTACATTAGAGTCTGACCCTGATCTATTTGATAGAATTACAATAATGAAAAAAGTGATACCTGATTTGAAAGATACTGCCACAAAGGTTATTAGACTTCTTGGGCAATAAAAAAGTAATTATCTGGCTTCCTTAAGGCTTTTAATTACACTTTCTGTCTCATCCCAGTCTATGCACCCATCGGTCACTGATACTCCATATTTCATAATATCTTTGTTTTCTGGTATTTTTTGTTTACCTGAAAATAAATTACTTTCAAGCATCACTCCAAAAATCGATTCATTTCCCGACATGATTTGACTTTTAATATCCTCAATCACTCTGCCCTGATTTCTGTAATCTTGATGAGAATTATCATGGGAACAATCAATCATAATTCTCTCATTTAGTCCATTTTCTCTGAGGAGATTTTCACATTCTAGGACTGATTCCTTATCATAGTTCGGTTTAATACCGCCCCTAAGTATTATGTGAGAGGATTTATTTCCTTTGGCTTTGAATGTTGAGATTTGACCTTCATCATTGATTCCTAAAAAACTTTGTGGTGAGGAGCATGCTTTTATTGCATTTACAGCCATGGATAAGTTACCATCCGTTCCATTTTTAAAGCCCACTGTCATTGAGAGTCCACTGGACATTTCTCTATGAGTTTGTGATTCAGTTGTCCTTGCTCCAATAGCACACCAGGAAATCAGGTCTGCAAGATATTGAGGGGTAATCGGATTAAGTGCCTCAGTTGCTGTTGGTATCCCTTGCTCTGCAAGCCAAGCCATAAGCTCACGCCCTTGTCGGAGACCTTTTTCAACATCCAGTGAATTGTCCATATCTGGATCACTAATCAATCCTTTCCATCCAACAGTGGTTCTTGGCTTTTCAAAATAGACTCTCATCATGATATAGAGTGATTCTTCAACTTCTTTCTGAAGTAACTTTAATTTAAGAGCATATTCTTTAGCAGCATCAATGTCATGAATTGAGCAAGGACCCACAATTACTATAATTCTTTTGTCTCTGCCTAAAAAAATATCATCTACAGTTTTACGACTGGTTAAAATGTTAGCTTTGCCGTGATCACTAACTTTGATTAGCTGCCTTAAATCAATGGGTGAAGTAATCACAGTTTCGCTTTCAATATTTTTATTGTGGATTTGATTAGTCATAACAGCCATGTTTTTTAGATGTGATGGATAATTTAAACATAAATAAAGAAATAGTTAAGAGTTAGATGATAAAAAAATATTTATTTTTTTAATACTTGAATGCTGTATTAATCTTGATAATTTTTAATGAATAGATGAAGGAAATAACAAAAAAAATACTATTATTTTCATTAGTCTTTCTTGTTGGATGTAGCTCTACAACTTTTATTTATAATCGGATTGACTTTTTGTTGCCATGGTATCTGGAGAGTTATGTTGATTTAAATCAAGAGCAAAGGCAGAATTTAAATGAATTGCTTGAGCCATTTTTTGAATGGCATAGGGAAGAAGAGTTGCCTATATATTCAGAAATGATAGGAGATTTAGAGCTAATTCTTGATGAAAAAATTGAGCTCTCTTCTATTGAATCTATTACTTATGATGTTGAACAAGCTTGGTTTCGTCTCGAAGATGAAATGATTTTGTGGGCTATACCGATGGCGCGTGATTTATCCAAAGAGCAAATTGAAGAATTTCTTCAGTCAATGCAATCCAAAACATTACAGAGTGAAAAAAAATATTTAAGTCGTAATTTGCAAACGTATCAAAATGATAACTACAAACGTATAAGAAAGAACTTGAGACGCTTTATAGGAGGTATGAATAAGGATCAGCTTGATCTTATTAGCTCTGCAAGTCAAGAGATGATTAGAGTTGATGATCAGTGGATTAATAATAGAAAGGCTCTTATTGAAAAACTCAGGTTGATTCTCAGGAGGGATGAAGGTTGGGAGTTAGCTCTAACAAATATTACGCATAGAGACGATTTGGTTTCAGACAATTATCGTAAAACTTACTCACATAATATCAAAATTAATCAGCAACTTTTTGTTGAGATTTTAAATTCAAGGACTGAAAAGCAAGATGAAAAACTTCGCACACAGTTATTGAGATACAAGACCGATATCAATAATTTAATTGCTAGAAAATAGCTCCTACCAGCGCCTCTTCATTCTTCCTCTGAGTATATCCGAAACCCAGTTTAGAAATAGGCCAATGAAAGCCGCAGAGCAAAGCCATAATACTGGAAGTTTGCCCTCAGAGCCAAATATTACAGAGCGATAAGCACTGCCAATGGAGTCAAATGGAACAGAAGAGCCAATAAACTCAAGCCATTCTGGAGCTGCATTCAGAGGAATCATTGTTCCGCTCAATGCTGATTGATAAAAAACAACTGGAAGGATAATCACCAGGGCTAAAAGACCAACTGTTGAGAATAAGCCGAGAAAAAACCAGCTTAGGCAAACGCATATGAACCATGCAAAGAGCCACGACATAAAAAACACTTCCCACTGCATTGTTGTTAAAGTAACGACCAATGCTAGAGTGAAGCTCGATACGCCCATCGTCATCACGGGTATAACAGTTCTGACATAGGCCCTGTTAAGCAGCGTCATTTGGTTGGTCGAAAGGAAGAGCAGCGCTGAGCCAACCATTGCTGAGAGCCATGTAATAAAGCTCATTACAAATGGAGCGGGGATTGAGGAGAGGCTTTGAGCCTCATAAAGGTTTTCAGATTCAATCTGAATTGGCATTTCAGAGCTAGGTGTAATATTTTCAAGCTTTGCCATTCGAAGGTTGGATATGAAAGCTGAGAGGCCTAACTGAAAGGTTGATGGCAGTTGACTTGCAATTTGTGTTTCTGAAACCGTTAGGTGGTCGGAGATGATAACCTTAATATCAATATTACTTTTTCCTAATGCCTTCTCTGAAAAGTCTTCAGGAAAAATTATCACTGAAGAGATTTCTCCATTAGATAAAGCGATTTTTGCTTTTTCAGAATCTTTGAATAATCCAACTCTAAACGGAAGCGATCTAGAGATAGCCTTAATGGCTTGTGTTGAAATCAAAGGAAAAGATGTTCCTGTATCGAGGTTAACTATTCCAAGTCTAAAGTTTGATGAAATCTTCTCGGGATCGTTCGGCGCAGTCAGACTAAATGTTGAAAAAATTAATGCAATGATTGTTGGGACAATAATAGCCGCTCTGAATAGTTTGCTGCGTCGAAAATCATTAATTGAAGAGGGCATGAATCTAAATCAAATAAGATGAACAATACACAAACACACCTACTTAGTCAAACTCGTATGACTATTGTTTAGAATCATTTCAGCAGCTTTTTCTGCAATCATCATCGTTGGAGCATTTGTATTTCCTGAAACAAGTTCGGGCATTATTGACGCGTCAACGACCCGTAAGTTTTTGATACCATGAACTCTTAGCTGGTCATCAACTACGCTCTCTTTGTCATGCCCCATTTTGCATGTGCCAACTGGATGATAAATACTCTGGCTATGATTTCTTGCAACCTCTAATAATTCATCATCAGAAGAGAAGGAGTTCCCAGGCACAAATTCATCGAGTATGTGTTCTTTGATTGAGTTTGCCTGTGCAATTTTTCTGGCAACCTTGATTGATTCTATCGCGACTTTTCTGTCAGATTCAGTTGAGAGGTAATTTGGAATAATCGTAGGGAGATCTTCAGGGTTTGATGAGTTGATGGAGACTTCGCCTCTGCTTTCTGGTCTGAGGTTGCAAACTGACATTGTAAAAGCTGAGAATGGATGGACACCATCTCCCGGTTTATCTGCACTTAGAGGCTGCATATGAAATTGTATGTTTGGTCTTGAGCCATCCAAAGCGGTATTAGTGAAAGCAAAAACTTGACTCGCACTTAAGGTTAGAGGACCTGTTCTAAAGAGAATATATTGCACTCCAATGAGTGCTTTTTTCCACCATGTGTTTAGCTCATCATTAAGGGTTCTCGTATTTGTTTTATAAACCAGTCTGATTTGAAGGTGGTCTTGGAGATTCTTTCCAACTGCAGGATTATGATGAATCGTTTTAATACCTAACTTGTTAAGTAAATCTTTATCTCCAATTCCTGAGAGCTGTAATATTTGTGGTGAACTAATTGCACCTGCTGATAATATAACCTCTTTTTTCGCATGAATAGTTAGGCTAGCCTTTCTTTTATTTTGAATGCATTCAACACCAATTGCCTTGGAGCCATCAAATATGACTTTACTGATTTGAGTGCTAGTCATGATTGTTAAATTTTTCCTGGCTCTAACTTTGCGATTCAGAAATGAACGATATGAGCTCCTTCTGAATCCTTTATGCGTTGTTTGCTGAAAGTATCCAACACCCTCTTGTTTTTCTCCATTGCAATCTGCATTAAACGGGATACCAATCTCCTCAGAGGCCTTAATAAAAAGATCTGCTATTTTTCTTCTTAATCTTAGATTAGAAACTTTTAACTCGCCATCAACTCCATGATATTGATCTTCACCATTTTCTTGACATTCAAATTTTTTAAATAAAGGGAGCACCTCTTTGTATGACCACCCTTTGTTTCCAAGCTTCTCCCAATTATCATAGTCATGTTTATCACCTCTAATATAGAGAAGCCCATTAAGGGCGCTAGAGCCACCAAGAACCTTTCCTCTTGGCCAATCAATCCTTCTGTTATTTAACCCTTTGTCCTTTTCGAGCTGGTACATCCAATCAAATTTCGGATTGTTCATTGTTTTGAAGTAACCAACTGGAACATGAAGCCAAAGATTGTTATCTTTGCGCCCAGCTTCAATCAGTAGCACTCTATTCTCTGGGTCTGATGAGAGTCTATTCGCTAGCAAGCATCCCGCTGATCCAGCGCCAACAATAATGTAATCAAATTCCATAGACCTCATTTTCGATAAATTTTTTTTTCATAAAATATATAAATATGAGTTATTTTTTTTAAAAAAAGTAACCCTAAAATAAATATGATAATTATAGGTAAAACTTATGACTATCAGGTTACGAATAAAAAAATATAGATAAATTTTTTTAGAAATAGATTGAAAGATATATATCAATTGATGTATACTGGCGTTTAGCTAAATGCGTAATTTTATTGTGTGTTTATCTATTAATGTTTAAAAATTAGGAGATTTTATGTTTAAAAATAAAGTTGGTTTATTTGCTGCTGCATTAGTCGCGTTTAGTTCAAGCGCTATTGCTGATGGTAATATCCATTTGAAAGTACAATCTGTATTAAACTCTACTGGTAGTGAAGTTGGCTATGTAAGAGATTTTGCAGAAGACGTTGCTGCCCTAACTGATGGCAGAGTAACAATTGAAGTTCTTCCAGGAGGCTCTGTTGTTCCTAACTCTGATCTAATTGATGCGGTTGACGCTGGTCTAATTGATGGCGGATTTGCATGGACTCACTACTGGTCTGGTAAGCATCCAGCTGCTATGCTGTTTGGCTCACCAATCGCAGGTGCAGGACTTGGAATTGACAACATCGCATGGCTATCATGGTTCCATAGTGCTGGTGGTAAAGAGCTCTACGACCAGTTATGGGATGAGATGGACTTGAATGTTGTTGGTTTGATGCTTCAGCCAGTTGGTCCAGAAGCGCTAGGTTGGTTTAAAGAGCCAATTAACAGTATGGACGACTTCCGTAAGCTTAGATTCCGTGCTCCTCCAGGAATCCCAGGGCAAACCTATAAGGATATTGGTGTCGCAGCTGTAGCTATGGGTGGTGGAGATATTCTACCAGCACTTGAGAAAGGCGTAATTGACGCAGCAGAATGGTGCTGCCCAGAGCCAGATAGAGACTTTGGTTTCCAAAAGGTTCTTAAGTACTACTACTTGCAAGGACTTCACCAGAACGTTGTGAATGCTGACATGTATATCAACGGTGACAGATGGAATGAAATTTCTGCGCGTGACCAACATGCTATCCATGTAGCTGCAAGAGCAGCTAGACTGGACTCTATGTCAAATCGTATCTATGCTAACGGTATTGCTATGGCAGACTTGCTAGAGCAAGGCGTTCAGCTAATGGATACTCCGGAGGACTACTTTGTTGAGTTTATGGCTGCTGCAAATGCAACTCTTAATAAGTACTCTGATGAGAATGCATTTTTTGCAGAGGTTTGGGCTTCACAGAGAGATTTCGCTGAGAAAGCGGTTCCTTTCTGGTCAGGTGCTCAATCATCTAATGCTAAGTTAGGTTTAGCTTTTGCTGCAACTTTGAAGTAAGTATAAATCGTAAGACTTGTAATGAAGTTGCCAATAGTGAATACTGTTGGCAACTTTTTTTTATCACAAGCCGGCTTTTTCTAACTTTGGGTTCTCCTTTATCCCAGAGTTAGAAAAGCCTTAATTATTTAGGGTTTTATTTTTAAAACGCTCTAGTTTTGTTACAATGGTGTAACGTTGAATAGTTTATAAATTAGGTGTAATTTATGTCAGAGGAAGAAGATATTGGTAAATTAGATATTACCGATGAAATGATTGCAGAAGGCAGATCATACACTGGTGTAATGCCTGATGATATGCCAAAAATGATGGCGAGAACTATCCTTGGTATTGACTGGTTTAGTCTCAAGGTTGGACAGATAGCCTGTTGGATTACAGTCCCCGTATTTTTATCGATGTTTATTGAAGTGACTGGAAGACATTTTTTTAGTTCACCGACAATGTGGGCATATGATATTAGTAGGATGGGTGCGGGCGCAATGTTTATGCTTGGTGCTGGATATGCCCTTTCAAAAGGAGTTCATATTCGAGCAGACTTTATGTATCGTAACTGGTCTGTTAAGACACAAGCAACTATTGATTTAACGCTTTATTTATTATTTTATTTTCCTGGGATTACTGGGGCTGCATGGGCTTGCTATAAATACGCCTATAAGTCTTGGTCACAAATGGAAAGAGGAATGGATACTGCGTGGATGCCTCTAATGTACCCGATTAAGTCTATGTTGTTTATAGGCTTTGTATTTCTATTAATCCAAGGCATTTCTGAAACGCTTAAATGCATTTATGCTGTAAGAAATAGGAGATGGCCATGAGTCCAGAAGTATTAGGCATTATCCTAATTTTAACAATGCTATTTGCCATATTTATTGGCTTTCCAATTTCATTCACTCTAATATTTCTGGGCGTATTTTTTGGTTATCTGGGCTTTGGAGATCTTGTTTTCTATCTGATGACCTTCCAGTTTTCTGGGAGTATGCTCGAGCAAACTCTTGTAGCGATTCCTCTCTTTACCTTTATGGGAATTCTCATGGAGAAGGCAAATCTCATGGAGCGATTATTTACCTCCGTTCAGATGGCACTTGCCAGAACTAAAGGGTCTTTATTTGTTGCTGTTCTTTTTGTTGCTACTATCTTTGGAGCTGCAACTGGAATTGTGGGCGCTTCAGTCACTATTTTAGGAATCATGTCTGCCAAGACTATGAATCGATCAGGTTATGATGTGCGTCTAGCTGCAGGCTCTATTACGGCTGGTGGTACCCTTGGTATCTTGATACCTCCAAGTATTATGCTGGTTGTTATGGGGCCAATTCTAAACGTTCCTGTGACTGATTTATTTGCTGCTGCAATTGTTCCAGGATTGATGCTAGCGGCTCTATATACTGGTTATACGCTTATCAGGTGCCACTTAAATCCAGCTCTAGGCCCTGTTGTCCCTGAAGATTTGATACCTGATTCCATGAATGAGGTATGGAAAGAATTTTTTAAAGGCCTTGTTCCACCAGTACTTTTAGTGGGTGCATCTTTAGGAAGTATTTTGGCTGGTTGGGCTACTGCAACTGAAGGCGCTGCGATGGGTGCGGTTGGTGCAATTTTTCTGACTTTGGCTTATCGTAAGTTAACCTTTGAATCTTTTAGAAGTTCACTTTTAAAAACTTTAGAGATTACGACATTAATTATGGTGTTGGTTTGCGCATCGAACTTTTTTGGAGCAGTCTTTTCGAGACTGGGAACTCCAACGATGATTACTGAGTTCTTAATGTTGCTTGATCTTCCGCCAACTGCCATTTTATTAATAATTATGGCTTTGATTTTTTTACTGGCATGGCCACTGGAGTGGGTTCCAATTGTCTTAATTATTATTCCAATTGTCTTACCTCTTATAGAACAATTGGGCTTTAATCTAACTTGGTTTGGTATTCTGGTCGCTGTTAATCTGCAGACTGCTTGGCTTTCACCCCCTGTTGCTCTCTCAGCATACTTTCTCAAGGGAGTTGTTCCAGAATGGGACCTTTCAGATATCTACAGAGGAATGATGCAGTTCATGGTCATTCAGGTCATCGGATTGTCGTTAATCATTATCTTCCCGCAAATTGTTCTCTGGCTTCCAACATATTTGTATGGCTAAATTATTGAGTTTTAAGATTTTAAAAAAGGGCACAATGTGCCCTTTTTTATTTTCTATATCAAGTTAATTAAATTGAAATAAATTTAAGACGAATAAGTATTAGATGGATTCACCAAAGGTGCTGTTTTGAGAATGAATATAGTCTATATCACTTGTATGAACAAACGAGGTTCTAAGTTCAATAGTGACATTATTGTATGTTTGGCCTATTCGATTGATTTTTAAGATAGGCGCATTGGGTTCAATATGTAAAAGCGTAGAAATTTTTTCATCCGCAGAGATCGCTTTGAGTTTTTCAGAACAATTAGTAATAAAAATATTGAATTTATTCTGATAGAGGTTGTAAATAGTATTTGCTCGGCCTTTAAAGATTTCTTCAGTTAGGCCAGGAAACTTGCTTTGTGGAATAATAATCTTATCAACAATATAAAACTTTTTATTTAGTCCAAGCTTATTGTAAATTTGAAAAACCGGACTCCCAGCGGGAAGTCCCAATTCAGCAGCTTGTGACTTAGTTGCTTTCTTTGACTCAAAAGAGATAAATTCAACATTAGGACTTTGTTTCTCATCACTTCCATTAAGTGCAAAATGAAAATACTCAAAAAGAAAACTACTGTTGTCATGTTGAAATACGAAAGTGCCTAAGCCTTGTTTTCTGATAAGAAAGCCTTCCTTTTCAAGCATTCCAACGGCCTTTCGAATCGTTCCGATTGAAACGTTGAAAAGTTCTACTAGTGTTTTCTCATTGGGTATAAGCTGACCCGGCCTGAGCTCATCGCGATAAAGACAATTGAAAAGCTCATTTCTAATTTGAAGCCAGAGCGGAGTTTTACTGTCTCTATCAATGTCAAATTTTAGATCAGTAATACTCATAAATCTTTGTTTTATATATTAAAAAGAGGGTTTTAAAATAACCTTCGCCGAGGCCATTGTACCATTATGTAAACTTTGAAATGCTAAATTAGTCTCGGACAAAGGCATCTCTTCAATCCATGAGAGATCCCCAAAGTCACCTTTTTCAATTGACACTAATGCTGACCTAAAATCTTCCATATTATAGGTATAGCAACCAATCAGTTTTATCTCTTGAAGTGTGATTTTGCGAATATCAATAGTGCTGCTCCAGCTCAGGAGGCCAACATTGACAACAGTGCCTCCTGCTCTAACAGAAGTAATAGATAAAGCGTTTGTTTTCTCACTCCCTACGCAATCGATAACGACATCAAAACTATCTTCACTTACAGACTGATTGATTGGATTGACCGGAGTCACACCAACGTGCTCTTTAACGCATTGATGACGAGCTTCATTAGTCTCTAAAACTGTCATCTTGACTCCATGAGACTTGAGAAGAAGCGCTGCAAGTAAACCAATTGCTCCGGCACCAATAACTAATACATTACACTCACTAATTGGTTTGAAAGAGCCCTCTTTCGCTAAGTTGACGGCGTGGACAACGGTTGCTGCTGGCTCTGTCATTGCAACGTGATTCGAGTTCATCGAATTCGGTGCATGAATGAGACATTGGTTTGGTATGGTCATGTATTGAGCAAAAGCACCCTGCCTGCTCATACCAATCATATCTCTATCGCTACAAAGATTGTCCCTGCCTTGAAGACAGTACTCACATTTACCACAAGTGATTAGTGGGTTGCCAGTGACCTTTTGTCCTTTATGGACGCCTTCGACAATTTCACCACAGAATTCATGTCCAAGAATAAGTCCAGGATTCCTTCTTGGGTCCTTGCCATGAAATGCATGCATATCAGAGCCACAAATACCAACCGACTCAATTTTCAATAAAACATCGTCCTCTCGATCCAGTTGATTTGACTGATATTCAGGGAAAAAAGTCATTTCATTTGGCGCCGTATAAACCACTGCTTCCATTTTTTCTATCATGCTGCTGAAAACCCTCCATCTAAAAATATAGTTTGACCGGTGACATAGGAATTTGCGTCACTACATAGGAAGAC
>CALKDH010000101.1 GCA_938086805.1 uncultured PS1 clade bacterium
TTTATGGTCAGAAGCCATCCCCAATGGCAATGGCTTCAAAATCTTGATATAGGAAATTACCAATCGTCTCACTTTATCTTCAGCTATCCTAAACAACCTGAAGGCAATGTTCGAAATCTAATCAAATATGGAGGCGGTCCATTATTTGATATCGGGTGTTATGCTATATTGTCAGGATGCATGCTCTTTAAGGGAGAGCCTAAAGTTCTCTCAGCAGTTGCAACCATGTGTGATCTATACGAGACTGAAAAACAGGTTGATGCAACACTTAGATGGCCAGGTGGAGAAACACTTAGCTTTACCGTTTCAGCTGATGCAGCGTTATGTCAATCACTTACTGTTTTAGGATCTAAGGGATGGGCCAAACTGAATGTTCCAGTCAATCCGCCAGAACAAACATCTGCCTATTGGTCTAATGGAGGACTTCATGAAGGAAGTCATGTTGTATTTCCTGCGTGCAATCAATATCAGCTTATGGTTGAAGAGTTTGTGTCCCGTTCTTCATCTGGAGATACATCAGATTTTCTTTTTTCAAAAATTGTAACTAGGGCAATCAATGATATTCAAAAAATTGCTGGCTTAAAGATCTAAAGAATTCATCTAAAATTG
The DNA here is from genome assembly GCA_938086805.1 of uncultured PS1 clade bacterium. GTDB lineage: Bacteria > Pseudomonadota > Gammaproteobacteria > PS1 > Pseudothioglobaceae > Pseudothioglobus. The sequence goes on from CALKDH010000101.1 coordinate 610, forward strand.
AAAAGATTACGAGTCAATATTTCAATATTGATAGCGGCACATGGTATCTTATAATGCTATGAAAACTGACACTCCATTTGTTATTGCTGGGCGAACTTTTAAATCAAGACTTCTAGTTGGCTCAGGGAAATATAAAGACCTTAACGAAACAAAATTAGCAACTGAAAACTCCGGCTCTGAAATCATTACTGTAGCCATTCGAAGGACAAATATTGGACAAAATGCCAATGAAGAAAGCCTTCTTGATGTGATATCTCCAGAAAAATATACCATTCTTCCAAATACTGCTGGATGTTATGATGCAAAAGATGCTGTTAGAACCTGCCTTCTTGCAAGAGAGTTGTTAGATGGTCATAATCTAGTAAAGCTGGAAGTCCTAGGAGATGAAAAAACTCTTTATCCTAATATTGTTGAAACTCTTTCTGCCGCCAAGACACTGATAAAAGAAAACTTTGATGTCATGGTCTATACCTCTGATGATCCTATAGTTGCAAAGGAGCTTGAAGAAATTGGCTGCTGTGCAATTATGCCCCTGGGCTCTCTCATTGGTTCAGGTCAGGGTATTTCTAACCCCTTTAACATTAAATTGATAAAAGATAACTCTAGTGTGCCTGTTCTAGTAGATGCTGGAGTAGGCTGTGCGAGTGACGCTGCAAGAGCGATGGAGCTTGGTTGCGATGGCGTTTTAATGAACTCAGCTATTGCAAATGCAAATAATCCTCTACTAATGGCTAGCGCAATGAAACATGCTATCATTGCCGGAAGAGAGTCATACCTTGCTGGAAGAATGATGAAAAAAGCCTTTGCTAGTGCAACTTCTCCCATGGAAAATCTTATCTAATCACAATCACCCCTCATGAATTTTTCAAACAAAATAAGTGATCTTGAAAAAAATCACCTATTACGTTCAAGAAGAATTGCAAAAAGTGCACAAGGCACAAACATGATAATTGATAACAAAGATGTTGTTAATTTTTGCTCAAATGACTACTTATCTCTTGCGAATCATCCAAAGATCAAGGAGTCACTTATCGAAGGTATAAAGAAATATGGAGCTGGCTCAGGAGCATCTCATTTAGTGAGTGGTCATTCAGAGTCCCACAAATTACTTGAAGAGTCTCTGGCAGAGTTCACAGGTCAGGAGAGTGCGCTGTTATTTTCATCAGGCTATAGTGCAAATCTGGGAATTTTTTCTGCCCTCAGAGACGAGATTCAATGGTCCATTCAGGACAAATTGAATCATGCATCATTGATAGATGGCTCTAGGTTAATTGGTCTGCCCATTCAAAGATACCACCATAATAATCTTGAATCTCTCGCTAACAAAATTAAAAAACAGTCTGGCCCAGGACTAGTCGTTACAGACAATGTTTTTAGTATGGATGGTGATCGAGCAAATATTTCAGGTATTGCTAAGATTATTGACAAAAAAAATATAACTCTTATGCAGGATGATGCTCATGGTTTTGGCATTTTCACTCCAATCATTCCAGATCATTCTATCTATATGGCCACACTTGGAAAGGCTGCAGGAGTAATGGGTGCTTTTGTTTCTGGAGATAAAGACTTTATAGAATTTCTAATTCAAAAATCAAGACCTTACACCTATACTACTGCACTTCCAGCTAGCCTGTGTCATGCACTCCAAAAAAGTTTGGAGTTGATAAGACAGGGTGAGCAAAGGGAGAAGTTAATTAATAACATTAAGCACTTTAGATTCATATCCAATCAACTTGATCTAAGTTTTGAAGAATCGAATAGTGCAATTCAGCCACTAATCATCGGCTCTAGCTCCAAGGCATTAACAATGAGTAGTAGATTATTTGAGGAAGGTTTTTTTGTTAGTGCAATTCGTCCCCCTACGGTTCCTCCCAAAACAGCAAGACTTCGATTTACCGTTTCAGCTAATCATACATTCGATCAAATTGAAGCCCTACTTGGAAAGGTCAAAAATGCTATGGAATAGAACAGTAGGCAAGGGTCCGAACCTTGTATTACTTCATGGCTGGGCATTCAATAGCGAAATATTTCATGAGCTAGTTAGTAAATATCAGAATGATTACTGCATCACAGTTATCGATTTACCTGGACATGGAAGAAGTCCTGATATTGAAGGCAGCATTGAAGATTGGTGTAAAGAAATCATCAGGCTTATTCCTGAAAAATCTATTCTCTTAGGATGGTCACTGGGAGGGCTGCTCTCTATTTTTATAGCTAATCAAATGAAACTTAAGGAATTAATTTTAGTTGCAGCAAGCCCATGTCTTGTGAATAATGATAACTGGGATTTTGGAATAAGTCATGAAGTATTTGATCAATTTGCTCATAACCTCAAAGTTGATAGCACGAAGGCACTCAAACGCTTCGTGAGTCTTCAAAGTAAAGATAAATCTCAAATTCAAGAATTACATAACTCCATTCAAAAATATCCAGCCTCTGAAAGTGCTCTAAATAATGGTTTAGAAATAATTACTAATTGCGACCTGAGGAAGAACTATAGAGAAATCAATATTCCTAAAAAATGTATTCTTGGAAAACTCGACACACTTGTCCCGGTAAAAATTCAACATTGGTATTCTGAAACTGAGACCGAAATTCAAGTCCTGAAATCTGGGCATCTGCCATTTTTAGAAAATAGCTTTCAAATCTAATTTGGATTGAGAAACGCTCTGTATCAAATCTAATAGGTATAAGGTTTTTGGTATAATTTGAATATATTATTTCATTAGTAAAAAGATGAGTGCATTAGTTGGAGTTATTATGGGTTCAAAATCTGATTGGCCCACAATGAAAAATGCCACTGAAATACTGGAAGAGCTCGGTGTCTCATACGAAGTTAAAGTTGTTTCCGCTCATAGAACCCCTGATTTAATGTTTGAATATGCAGAAACTGCAGAGGAAAGAGGACTAGAAGTTATTATTGCAGGGGCTGGAGGCTCTGCTCATTTGCCAGGAATGGTTGCTTCAAAAACTATTGTTCCGGTTCTTGGTGTTCCGGTTCAATCTAAAGCTTTAAGTGGTCAAGACTCATTATTATCTATCGTTCAAATGCCAGGAGGTATACCAGTAGGGACTCTTGCTATTGGAGACTCTGGTGCAAAAAATGCCGGCATACTCGCTGCTCAAATTGTTGGAAACCATGACAAGGCAGTCAGAGAGAGAGTGAGCAAGTTTAGAGCAGATCA
>CALKDH010000102.1 GCA_938086805.1 uncultured PS1 clade bacterium
TGAATCAGGGTATGCATATTGATAGCGCCAACAATATTATTCTTTGAGTCAACAACTGGCATTGAGTTTAAACTATATTTTTCCATCATTTGCACTGCCGTTAATGCAGGTTCTTGAGGCTCAATAGACTTACAGTCTTTAGTCATAACATCTTCGATTGTGAGCTTTTGAAAGTCCATTTTGGATTCAAGGGTCCTTCTCAAGTCTCCATCAGTAAAGATACCTACTAGCTTTCCATCTTCAGCAATGAGCACCATTCCAAGAGCCTTTTCACTCATGACTAAGAGGCTATCAATTAGAAGTGTTTCTTTGGAGACCATGGGAATATCGTCTCCTGATTGCATGATACTAGAGACAAGGGTTAGTAGTCTTCTACCGAGAGAGCCAGATGGATGAGATCGTGCAAAGTCTTCTGGTGTAAAGTTGTGAGCATTGATTAATGATACAGCTATTGCATCACCCATCACAAGTGCAGAAGTTGTGCTTGAAGTTGGAGCTAGATTATTAGGACATGCTTCTTTTTCTACACTTACATCTAAATGAAAATCACTAGACGAGGCGACTAAAGAATTGATATTGCCAGTCATACTTATGATGGGCACATTCATCCTTTGAATACCCGGTAGTAGGGCAATAATCTCATCTGACTCACCAGAATAGGAAACGATAATAACTACATCGTCATGACTAACCATTCCTAGGTCTCCATGACCAGCCTCACCTGGATGCAAGTAGAACGAAGGTGTCCCAGTTGATGAAAGTGTTGAAGAGATTTTTTTAGCGATATGGCCTGATTTACCCATTCCAACGAGAACAACTTTCCCTCTGCAGTTTTTTAAGGTTTCACAAGCCTTTGCAAAGTCGTTATTAATTCTATCTTTCAGGGCTAAAATGGATTCAGCTTCAGTCTGTATGACAGCTTTAGCGATTTCGATTAATGATTTACCCACAGGCCAAAAAGAATAGTTCGATTAATACAGATTATAAATATTATTAAAATAATTTGGGCCTTATAATAATTGTACTTCTGGTTTGGGTTTTTGAAATGCAATTAAAAAATAAAATATTATTTGTTTGTATGGGTAATATTTGTCGTTCGCCAACAGCAGAGGGCGCATTTAGATCTATTGTAGACAATAAGAATCTGAGTCAAAATTTTGATATTGATTCAGCTGGTACACACGCATATCACATTGGCAATTCTCCAGACCAGAGAGCACTACAAGCTGCTATCGATAATGGTGTGGACCTATCAAAGCAAAGAGCAAGACAAGTCCATGAGAGTGATTTTTATTATTATGATTACATTATAGCTATGGATTCTGATAACCTCGAAATACTCAAATCAATGTGTCCAAAAGAGAGCAATTCAAAGATTGAATTAATGTTAGATTATTCTGTGGAATATCCAGGTGGAAGTGTTCCGGATCCATACTACGAAGGGAATTTTGATCAAGTCTTTAAAATGGTTTACTCAGCCTGCTTAGCTTTTTTTAAAAGTATCGAAAAAAAGACCAATATTAATTGACACAGTAGATATCACCAAAGTATAATTGCCCGCTTTATTGACCCCGGTATGTGGGCAAAAAAATTAAATACTTTGGAGTACAAACGCTTTATGTCAACGATTAACCAATTGGTAAGAAAACCAAGAAGTAAGAAGATTGTTAAAACTGGTGTTCCAGCTTTGGACAGCTGCCCGCAAAAACGAGGCGTTTGCACTCGTGTCTACACTACAACGCCCAAGAAACCAAACTCTGCACTTAGAAAGGTTGCACGTGTGAGGCTAACGAATTCTGCAGAAGTGACCACATACATTGGTGGTGAGGGTCACAATTTACAAGAGCACTCGGTAATCTTAATACGAGGTGGTCGTGTGAAGGATTTGCCAGGTGTCCGCTATCATACTGTTCGTGGTGCCCTTGATACAACTGGTGTTGATGGAAGAATGCAAGGTCGTTCAAAATACGGCACGAAAAAACCTAAAAAATAATTAAGAGAATACTAATATGAGAAGAAGAGCCGCACCGAAAAGACAAATATTACCTGATCCTAAGTACGGCGATCTCGTACTAGCTAAATTCGTTAACATCTTGATGCTTGATGGTAAAAAATCTGTAGCAGAAAAGATTGTATATGACGCCTTAGATACTATTGAATCTAAGGGTAACGCGGAGCCAATTGAAACTTTTAAAAAAGCTTTAGATAATATTGGCCCTCAAGTAGAAATTAAGTCTCGTCGTGTTGGTGGTTCAACTTATCAAGTTCCAGTAGAGGTCAGAGCAGATCGTAAGATTGCTTTAGCAATGCGCTGGATTATTGAGGCTTCAAGAAAGCGTGGTGAGAAAGGTATGAAGCTTAGATTAGCAGGAGAGGTTCTTGATGCAGTTCAGAATCGTGGTACTGCATTTAAAAAGAAAGAAGACACTCATAGAATGGCTGAAGCAAATAAAGCTTTTGCTCATTTCCGTTGGTAATTTAAGGACTGAATCATGGCAAGAACCACACCAATTAATCGTTATCGTAACGTCGGAATTATGGCACACATTGATGCCGGTAAGACAACAACAACTGAACGTATCCTTTTATATACAGGCCGTACTCACAAGATTGGTGAAGTGCATGATGGTAGTGCAACAATGGACTGGATGGAGCAAGAGCAAGAGAGAGGTATCACCATTACTTCTGCAGCAACAACTTGCTTTTGGAAAGGTATGGACGGTCAGTTCGAAGATCACCGAGTCAATATTATTGACACCCCGGGACACGTTGACTTTACAATCGAAGTCGAGAGATCCCTTAAAGTATTAGACGGCGCTTGCGCCGTTTTTTGTGCTGTTGGAGGTGTAGAGCCTCAGTCAGAGACAGTATGGAGACAAGCAAATAAGTACAATGTTCCAAGGATTGGTTTTGTCAACAAGATGGACAGAGCAGGTGCAGATTTCTTAAGAGTTGTTGATCAGGTTAAAACAAGGCTTGGAGCTAATCCAGTTCCTATGCAAATCGCCATTGGTGCAGAAGATGCTTTTGAGGGCGTTGTAGACCTTATCAGAATGAAAGCCATATACTGGAATGAGGCTGACCAAGGTGCAACCTATGAAGTCAAAGATATTCCAGCAGAGCTTCAGGACCTAGCTGATGAGAAGCGTGAGTTCATGATTGAATCTGCTGCCGAAGCAAACGAAGAATTAATGGAAAGATATCTTGAGGAAGGTACTCTGACTGATGACGAAATTAAGGAAGGAATCCGTGTACAGACAATTGCGAATGAAATCATTCCAATGTTTTGTGGTACTGCATTTAAAAACAAAGGTGTTCAAGCGGTACTAGACGCAATGATAATGTATATGCCATCGCCTCTAGATGTAGAGCCAATCAGTGGAATCTTAGATGATGCGGCTGAAACTATGGCACCAAGACTACCTTCTGATAGTGAACCTTTTGCGGCACTTGGGTTCAAAATTGCAACAGATCCATTTGTTGGAAATTTAACCTTCTTTAGAGTTTATTCAGGCGTATTGAAGTCTGGTGACTTTGTATATAACTCATCAAAGGGAAAGAAAGAGCGTATTGGACGTATTGTGCAAATGCACTCAAATGATCGTGAAGAGATTAAAGAGGTCAGAGCTGGTGATATTGCAGCTGCAATTGGTCTTAAAGATGTAACTACTGGTGATACATTGTGCGACATGAAGGACAAAATCATTCTTGAAAGAATGGAGTTCCCTGAACCAGTTATTGCTGTCGCAGTTGAACCTAAAACTAAAATTGATCAGGAAAAAATGGGTATTGCCTTGGGCAAGCTTGCTAATGAGGATCCATCATTTAGGGTTTCTTCAGATGAAGAGTCTGGTCAAACAATTATTGCAGGAATGGGTGAACTTCATCTTGATATCATCGTTGATCGAATGATGCGTGAGTTTGATGTTGAGTGTAATGTAGGAGCTCCACAAGTTGCTTATCGTGAAACAATTACTTCATTGGTAGAACATGAACACAAGTTCGCAAAGCAATCTGGTGGTCGTGGCCAGTATGGACATGTCTATCTTCGAATAGAGCCTCAGGAGCCAGGAGCTGGTTATGAGTTTGTAGATGAAATCAAGGGTGGTGTAATTCCTAAAGAATACGTGCCTGCTGTTAACAAAGGTGTTCAAGAGCAAATGCAATATGGTGTAATTGCTGGATTTCCATTAGTTGATGTCAAGGTTACTGTTTATGATGGTTCATACCATGATGTTGACTCTAATGAAATGGCATTTAAAATTGCTGCTTCAATGTGTATTAAGGAGGGCGTTAAGCTTGCTAACCCTCAGTTACTTGAGCCTATGATGAAAGTTGAGGTGTCAACACCAGAAGATTACATGGGTGATGTAATGGGAGATCTTAATCGCAGAAGAGGTATTGTAAGCGCAATGGATGACACTCCTGCTGGAAAACAAATTAAAGCTGAAGTGCCTTTAGCAGAAATGTTTGGTTACGCAACAGATCTTCGTTCAATGTCACAAGGACGTGCAAACTATTCAATGGAGTTTGCTAAATATACGGCTGCTCCTAGAAATGTTGCAGACGAAGTTATTGAAAAATTAAATTCTTAACAGGGGATTAAAAATGGCAAAAGAAAAATTTGAAAGAACCAA
>CALKDH010000103.1 GCA_938086805.1 uncultured PS1 clade bacterium
TACTACCCCTTTAAGTTGCTAATTAAACAGAGTGTTATTTCTATCTATGCTTTAGCCTAGATTATACATAACCATCTTGTGAGTCTCTAATACCTAAAACAATATTTAGATAATTTAATTGTGATTTTTAAGAACCTCGAATACCTATGCCATTCTCTCTCCGTTTGGCTCTTGAGGTACCCGCTTTGGTTGGCAGGTTACTCCTACCCGCCAACTAAGGCAACTTTTATAATAAAGATGAAAAAAACAATGACTGAAAATACGCTAAAAAAATCAACCATATCATATTGCAGAAGAAACAATATTGATGAAAAGCAACTCCTTAAAGCAATGAACTGGTATCTAAGTGCTAAACAAAACAATAAAGAAAATTTAGATATAAATCATTTTGCAAAACTGTAGCGAGTTAATTTAAGATTTTTTTACATGTTAAAACTTTTAAGGCAATTTTTTGTTTCGGTCCTTCTTGTATTTTTTTCCATGGGCAGTCTCGCTGGTCTGAGTGTAGGTAACCAGGCTCCTAACTTTATTCTTAAAGACCAAAACAACCTCTCCCACAACTTAAATGACTATAAAGGGAGTTGGGTCATTTTATACTTCTACCCAAAAGATGACACCCCGGGGTGCACCACCCAAGCGTGTGATTTTCGTGATGCAGTAGAGAGAATTATTTCTAGTCGATCAATAGTTTTTGGTGTTAGTTTAGACAGCGTAGAGTCTCACAAGCGTTTTGCTGAAAAAAATAATTTACCTTTCTCGCTTCTTTCAGATCAAGACGGTAATGTTTCTAAGGCCTATGATTCTTTGAACAGTTTTATAAGCTTCAAAGCTTCAAAGAGAAATACTTTTATAATTGATCCTGAAGGTAAAATTGCCAAAATATACCTTTCAGTAAACCCTAGCACTCACTCCCAAATGGTACTGAATGATTTAAATCAACTTCAGAATTAATACTATTTCTGATTAGTTGAAGTTTGGCATTTCGAGTCATTTTTTTAATAGTTAGTTCTCTTTTCAATGCTTCACTTCTTGAGTTGCTCTTTTCTAGATAGACGAGTTTTAGTGGTAATCTAGAACGTGTATATTTTGCACCACCTGGTATTTCACCTTTGTGTTGTTTTAATCGATTGTCTAGGTTTTTAGTGATGCCACAATACAATGTTCGATCACAACATTCAAGGAGATAAACTGTCCAATTTTTTTCAGGAATATCAATCATTAAAAACTTTTTTGCATATTTATAAATTAGAATAATAAATTGCTCTATAATTCGCGTTTTTTTAATCTCTGTAGGCAATAGAATATGTTATCAGTTGTTATGCGGACAATTTGGCCTCTATTTTTAGGAATTCTTTTTATAGGGCTAGGTAACGGTCTACAGGGGACACTCAGTAGCTGGAGAGCAGACTATGAAGGCTTTTCAGTTTTAACTACAGGTTTAGTTATGTCGGGTTACTTCATCGGAGCATTTGTAAGCTCAATGGTGTCACCAAAACAGATAAAAAAGTCTGGTCAAATTCGAACGTATGCTGCCTACGCATCTATCGCATCCACTGCCATTCTGATGCAAATATTATTCATTGAGCCCCCAGTCTGGTTTGTTTCACGTTTTTTGTCAGGGTTTTGTATCGCAGGAATAATGATTATTGTTGAGGGTTGGTTAAACTCAATATCAACCAATGAAAATAGAGGTCAAATATTCTCAATCCATATGGTCGTAGTATGGGGTGGTCTTGCACTTGGCCAAGGTCTATTCGCAATTGATGATCCTTCTGGTTTTCAACTATTTTTGTTAGCCTCTATATTGCTCTCTGTATCGTTAATCCCAATCCTGCTAACAGAAATCAAGGCTCCAGATACTGAAATTCAGGAGTCTCTTGGAATAGGCGCCCTATGGAAAGCCTCTCCATCAGGCCTAGTAACTATTGGTGTCTCAGGTCTTGCTTCAGCTGGTTTTTTTGGTGTTGGAACTATCTATGCAATTAAGTCTGGACTCAGCGTATCAGAAACTGCCTTATTCATGACTCTTTTCATAGGTTTTGGAGCCGCTTCTCAGTGGCCATTGGGTTGGCTATCTGATAAGATTGATCGTCGAAAAGTAATTTTGCTTTGCTGTGCAATCGTCACAGGTATCTGTATTTTGCTATCAATATTTGAGTTTTCAAAAACAATTTTTCTAATCTTAAATGGTCTTATAGGTGCCAGTACGCTGCCATTATATTCATTAGGTGTTGCTCAAACTAATGACCGATTAAGACCAAGTCAAATGGTTAGCGCAAGTGGAACAATTGTATTGGTTTATAGTGTTTTTGCATCATTAGGGCCTTTTTCTATGAGTTATTTTATTAACTTATTTGATAGCTCAGGATTCCTAATCTATCTAATTTTGGTTCACTTGCTGATTGCTGCTATAGTTTTCTCAATGATGTTTATTACCGATGCTGTTGAGGAGTCTGACCAGGCAAACTTCCAGGTCATGACACAAAGGCCCAGTGTTGTTGGAATGGAGGTAATTGCTGAAGAAGCTTTAGAATCGCAACTAGATCAAGAAAGTTAATTTGCTAAACACTAGCAGGATTATCTAAATCGTGACCCAAATCCCTCAGATCTTGATAGCGATCACCGATTCTATGATGAGGCCTGCCTCCAATTGAAGCGCCTAAGGCAACTACAATTTCATCATCATTGGGTGCATCTGGAATAGCCAGTTGAATTGTCAAGTAGTGAGACCGTCTTCCAGCATCGTTCTTATCCATTAATGGAATCATAATTGGAGCATTAGCACCGCCGCGAGTATTACAAAAAGAAAGATAAGATTTAGCTCCCACCGCTTCTCGATAATAGTTACCAAAGCGAAGAGTATGAATAATGCCTGATGCATGCTCAATTTCTCCTTTTAAGCCAACAACAGCTGATTTTCCATAACCCTCAACATTGGTTCCTGATCCAGCTTCATTTATGATCATAGATGTAAGCATTTCACCTAGGCCTGGGGCTACATCTAGAATCCCTGGCTTAAGATCATCAATAAATTGATTTGGATTTTCTAAGTCAACCCATGGATTTTTTATAACAGCAACAGCTGCAATTAGAATGAGTGGTTTTTGAGCTTTTTTATTGCCTTCAACCATTGTCTTTTCAACATGTAAAAGCGTTTTTCTTATATCTGCTGGCATGATCTAACCTTCCTATATCTAAATTTGTTTGATGGCTTCATTGAGGCCTCTTTGAAAGACGACAATTAATGCACCCGTTTTGGAGAATGAAGAGTGCTTACTTCCTGGCTCAAAGGAAACAAATTCACCTTTTTTAAAGGTAGTCCCATCCGAATCAATCAATTCACCCTCAATCATTAAAAATTCTTCAAAACCCATGTGCATATGCGGGACAGTCTGAGCTCCTGGCTCCATTTTAAGGACATAACTCCCTTGACCACTTGTTTGATTGTAGCTTATGATGTGCCAGCTCATTTTTGGAACGGGTGAGCCGTACCTGTCAAACGGCTTAAATTCTATGTTTTGTATATCAATTACTTGTCTATCTTTCATATTTTGGCAATAAATTATTAAGGTCAGATTTCAGATTGTAGCCAATTATCTTCTGCGTAATGACAATTTAAATCTATAAGATGAATACTATAAGCTTGTCTCGATTTATTTGAGGTATTTTCTGCACTGTAATGAGGTAGTTGACCATGAAGAATAACAAGGGTGCCTGCTTTTACCTCCAAAAGATCAAGCTGGCGATCTGGCCAAGAACTATCATCTAGAATTTCAAATTCTGTACCTCCAGACTTAGCCAATTTAAAACGTTTTTTAAGTGGCAATGTATGTCCTCCTGTCATAGCTTGAAGGCAGCCATTTTCAATATTTGCATCCTCTAAAGCTATCCAAAAACCTATACAACTCATCGGTGAAGTATAAAGAAAGGTTGAGTCTTGATGAAGTCCAACCTCGCCACCAATATTTGGTTGCTTAAAAATATGCATGGATTGAAGCTTTCTGGGCTTTTCTATGCCTAACTGCTTGCCGATTAACGGAATATCAAGTGAATTGATGACTTTTTTATAGACAGGATCCAAAACATGCTGTGCATGACCAATTTTATTGATGGATTGATGTTTAGGAACTGTGAAATTTCCGTTGCTATCTATAGCCTTTTCCTCAAAGAAAAATCTAATCTGATCTCCAGAATTTAAAAAATAGTCATCACTAGCTCTCTCTTGCTCGTTGGTTGTGAAGATAGAGTTTGATGAATCAGGATCAAAATCATCAATCATTTCTTTAGCCCGGTTGATGAGCTGCTCTCGTTTGTCTTTTTCTAAAAAATTCTCAATAACTAGATAGCCATCTCTATTAAATGAAGAAATTTGGGTTTTCGACAACATTTCTATTTTCTTTAATGATCAATGGGTTTGAATTATATTAGTATTCTTTAAACTATGAGAGATAAGTTTTGTAAACACGACTTGTGATCTGGGAAAAAATTTCATAGGAGATTGTATCGCAATAATTTGCAACTTCATCTACGGAAACATTCAAGCCAAAGAGCTCAACTCGATCGCCAATTTTGGGATTATCAATTCCTGCCAGGTTGATTGTTACCATATCCATTGAAACTCTACCAGCAAGCCTAGCAATTCCTCCATTTATATAAACAGGAGTTCCGTCTTTAGCACCTCTTGGGTAACCGTCACCATAACCAATTGCGGCAACACCAATTAATGTGTCCTCTTTGCAAACATATCTTCCACCATAACCAATTTCATCACCTTGTTTAAATTTTTTTATAGAAATAAGTGAAGTTTCAAGTGTCATCGCTGGAATTAAATCATGAGATTGCTTGTTAAACAAAAAGGGAGATGACCCATATAGCATAATCCCTGGCCGGGTGAATTCACTATGACTATCCTTCCAAGCCATTATTGCAGCAGAATTTGCTAATGATTGAGCGTTATCATTCGTTTTGATGGTGTTGTTAAATTTTTCAATTTGGTTTTTTGTAAAGTTACTTTCTTGATTATCAGCACTTGAAAAATGAGTCATCAATATTATTTTGCCAACATTAATTGAGTTTTCTAGGGCATTAATAATTTCAACTGATTCATCGGCATGAAAGCCTAATCGGCCCATACCTGTATCTATCTTTAAGAAAATAGTATATGGTTTTTTTGGTTTGCTTTTAAGCACCCAATCAAGTTGTACGCTATTACAGACTACCATCCAGAGTTTATTTGTTTCAACCAAGCTCAACTCAGGCTCTTCAAAAACACCCTCTAAAAGTAGAATCGGTGTTTTTGTGATACCTGCAGCTCTTAACTCTAAAGCCTCCTCTATGCAGGCTACACCAAAACAATCAGCACATTCCTTAAGATGGTTAGCAACTTTAACTGCGCCATGCCCATAGGCATTGGCTTTAATGATCGCAATAGCGCTTGATTTTGGAGTAAATGACTTCGCATAAAGATAGTTGCTTTTTATTGCATTAAGGTCAATGGATGCGACACAATTCCTAGCCATAATTATTGCTCATCTTGCGTGAAAATTGATACCGACTCATGTCAATCCCTTCAGTAGAAATCTCAGGATTGACTCCTGAAATTAGGTTAGCTAACAGTTTGCCAGAACCTGCAGACATAGTCCATCCAAGAGTTCCATGGCCAGTATTGAGAAATAAATTACTAAATGGGGTAGGTCCAATAACGGGAGTACCATCAGGTGTGCTAGGTCGAAAACCTGTCCAAAAATTAACATTTTCTGAAGACTCGTAACTTTTAGGGAATATGAGATCAAGACCACTCTTTAGTGATTCTAAGGATTTTGCTCTGAGGTTTTTGTCAAAACCAGTTAGATGCGCCATTCCAGCAACTCTTATACTGTCACCAAGCCTAGTGATAGCTATTTTATTCCTTTCATCCATAATGGTTGATTGGGGCGCATCCTCATCAGATAAGACAGGTAAGGTAATTGAATAGCCCTTGACAGGATAAATAGGTATTTCAATCCCAATCTTTGAAAGGATTTTAGGTGAGTAACTACCAAGTGAAACAGAATAGCAGTCTGCTCTAAATTCACCCTTGTCAGTTAAAACTGAAGAAATATTATTGTTATTGATTTTTAAAGATTTAATTTCAGTATTGAATTCAAAATTAACACCCATTTCAACACATTTTTGATAGATTTCAGTTGAAAACAGATAGCAATTACCTGTGAAGTCATCCATAAATTGAACACCGCCAGCAATTTTATTTTTTACGTACTTTAACCCAGGTTCAATCTTAACGCAGTCTTCAGCATCAAGAAGGCTGGACTTAATATTAAATTTTTCCAAAATTGCAATATCTTTTTTTACCTTGTTCATTTCCTTTGAGTCCCAAAAAAGCTGAAGTGAGCCTTGCTTCCTTTGCTCATAATAGAGATCAAAATCCGTCTCAATTTCTAATAGTGCTTTTTGAGAGTAGCTAGCCAGTCTTAGCATACGACTTTTGTTAACTTCGTAGCTTCTTGAATTACAATTTTTATAGATACGATACAAAAATTTAATAGTTTCGATACTTACGTTTGGGTTGATGATTAGGGGTGAACGTCCAGTTAAAGCCCACTTCAGGACACTAAGTGGAAGACCAGGAGAAGCCCAAGGCGAGGTAAATCCATACGACAAACAGCCAGCGTTAGCATGACTTGTTTCCATCGAAACTCCATTTTGTCTGTCAATAACAGTTACATCATGCCCTTGTTTTGCTAAAAAGTAAGCAGATGTTGTGCCGATAATGCCTGCACCTAGAACAACGACTTTCATTAAATATTTCTATGATTAAAGTACAAAATTTTACCACTTGAAATGATTGACTACATTCTTAAAAAACTTCTTAATTAGTCAGCATTATTTTTTAAAATCTTCTTATTAAAGTTGTGTTTAAAAGATGAATTTAAATCTTATTAAAAAATAACTTAAAATCATATAATTATCAAGTAATATCATGTAAAAATGATAGTTAGTAATCTTATATTTTTGATAAAATATTTAACTTAAAATGTCGTTTTTTCCATCTATTTAGGAATTCCCCATGTTTGATAAAAATCTCACTCTTAATGACGTCGATTCTGATATTGCTAAAGTGATCCATGCTGAAGAAGCAAGACAAGAGGCTCATATTGAATTAATCGCGTCTGAAAACTATACATCACCTGCAGTCATGACTGCGCAAGGATCCCAGTTGACGAACAAGTATGCAGAAGGGTACCCATCAAAAAGATACTATGGTGGCTGTGAGCACGTTGATGTTGCCGAGGAATTAGCAATCAGTCGTGCAAAAGAGCTCTTTGGCGCTGCATTTGCAAATGTGCAGCCTCATTCCGGTTCTACCGCTAACGCTGCTGTTTTTCAGGCACTTCTTGTGCCTGGAGATACAATACTTGGGATGAGTTTGGCCCATGGTGGACATTTAACACATGGCGCTGCTCCATCTTTCTCAGGAAAAAACTTTAACGCAATTCAGTACGGGCTTGACGAATCAACTGGTGAGATTGATTATGATGAAGTCGAAAGATTGGCAAAA
>CALKDH010000104.1 GCA_938086805.1 uncultured PS1 clade bacterium
AGTTGTTCAACCATCAGATGTTACATCTGCACGTTAATTTAAGGAGAAATACATGAGCTCAACTACAGCGGCAGCAGCACACGACGACCACCATCATGGCCCTGAAAAAGGACTCCTAAGATGGGTTAAGACAACTAATCATAAGGATATTGGAACACTTTACTTGTGGTTTTCTTTTGCAATGCTCCTAGTCGGTGGTGCATTTGCTATGGGTATCCGGTCTGAACTTTTACAGCCTGGATTGCAATTGTTTGAACCACAGTTTTATAATCAGTTGACAACGATGCATGGTCTAATCATGGTTTTTGGTGCTATTATGCCTGCGTTTGTTGGTCTGGCAAACTGGCTTATCCCTATGATGGTAGGTGCCCCAGATATGGCGCTGCCAAGGATGAATAACTGGAGTTTTTGGATTTTGCCGTTTGCTGGCACAATTCTTTTGAGCACATTTTTCATGGAGGGCGGTGCACCTGCTTTTGGGTGGACTTTTTATGCGCCGCTTTCAACAACTTTTGCACCAGACTCAACTGACTTCTTTATCTTTGCAATCCACTTACTTGGCTTCTCATCAATCATGGGAGCGATTAATATTATTGCAACAGTTCTTAATATGAAGGCGCCTGAAATGAGACTAATGGACATGCCTCTTTTTGTTTGGACTTGGTTAATTACCTCTTTTTTGTTAATTGGCGCAATGCCGGTTCTAGCTGGAGCTGTTACAATGATGCTGACAGACAGAAACTTCGGAACTGCTTTTTTTGATGCGGCAGGCGGTGGAGATCCGGTCATGTTTCAGCATATCTTCTGGTTCTTTGGGCATCCCGAGGTATACATTATGATCTTGCCAGCTTTTGGGATTATCTCTCACATCATACCAACCTTTGCCAGAAAGCCATTATTTGGCTATACCTCAATGGTTTATGCAACAGCATCAATTGCATTCTTGTCTTATATTGTATGGGCACACCACATGTTCCTGACCGGTATGCCTGTTGCAGGAGAGCTCTATTTTATGTATGCAACAATGTTGATTGCGGTCCCTACAGGAGTAAAAGTTTTTAACTGGGTAGCAACGATGTGGAAGGGTTCAATGACATTTGAAACTCCTATGCTCTGGGCGCTATCTTTTGTATTCTTGTTTACAGTTGGAGGCTTCTCTGGATTAATGCTTGGAATAGCCCCTGCAGACATTCAGTATCACGACACCTATTTTGTTGTTGCACACTTTCACTACGTTCTTGTAACAGGAGCATTGTGGGGAATTATCGCTGCTGTTTTCTATTGGCTTCCTAAATGGACTGGAAAAATGTACAACGAGAGGCTGGCAAAAATCCATTTTTGGATCGCCACAATTTCTGTTAATGTAACCTTTTTCCCACAGCATTTCATAGGTTTGGCGGGCATGCCACGTCGTATCCCTGACTATGCGTTGCAATTTGCTGATTTTAACTTAATTTCTTCAATTGGCTCTTTTGCTTTTGGACTTTCATTTATTTTGTTTACCTATATTCTTGTTGACTGTATACGCAATGGTAAGCCAGCTGTCGCTAGGCCATGGGAGAGCGCAAAAGGCCTAGAATGGACTTTGGCTGCGCCTGTTGCTTATCATACGTTTGATGAGCCACCGACAAGAGCTGAAATTTTGGCTGAGTCACAGCATAGCTAATGGCAAATAAGGGAAACAAAGGCGTAGGCAGAACAGCGCTTATAGTTGCGATAGTAGCAATAGGATTATATGCAGCCACCATAGTGCTTAACAGCTGATATGGAGAGAAAAAAGATTAAGAAGAGCTTTTGGATAAAGCTTGTATCGGTGCCGGTTTTAATGTTCTTTTTTGCCTATGCAATGGTGCCAATATATGATGTGTTGTGTGATCTAACAGGCTTTAATGGTAAGACTGGTACTGTGGAGACAGAACAGCAGTATCAGGTAGATGAAGAGCGTTTGGTTAGTGTGAGCTTTTTTGCGGCAACGAGCTCGGGGTTTCCGGTTCAGTTTTCGCCTAAAGTTAGCTCAATGGAAGTTGTGCCTGGTAAGTTTTATAACACCAGTTACATTGCCAAAAATACGACTGATGAAGTGATTATCGGTCAAGCAATTCCTAGTGTAGCGCCAACAGATGCGGCACTGCACTTTAAAAAATTAGAGTGCTTTTGTTTTGTGAAGCAAGAGTTTCAGCCTGGAGAGGAGGTCGAGATGGCGCTTCGGTTTGTGGTTGAACCAGAAATGGAAGAATGGATAAAAGACGTAAGTCTGTCATATAATTTTTATAAGTTAGATAGTTAAAAAGGGAGTAGAAATGAGCAACGAAAAATATTATGTCCCACACGGAACATACTGGCCAATAATAGGATCAATTGGTATTTCAACGCTATTTATTGGTTTTGCAAATCAAATGCATGATGTGAGTTGGGGTTGGCCAGTAATGGTTTTAGGCTTCGCAATTACTGCATTTATGATGTTTGGGTGGCTCGGTACTGTTGTTGCTGAAAGCGTTGGTGGTATGTACAACTCTCAAGTTGACAAGTCTTTCAGATGGGGTATGAGCTGGTTTATCTTTTCAGAGGTTATGTTTTTCGCAGCCTTCTTTGGCGCGTTGCTATATGCCAGAGTTTTGAGTGTTCCTTGGCTTGGTGGTGCAGATAATAATGTGTTCACGCCTGAACTCTGGGAGGGCTTTAAGGCGACATGGCCGTTGCTCTCTACGCCTGGAGAGGTTGGACAAAACGGAGTGGCCTTTTCTACTAATTTTAAACTAGTTGAAACTTGGGGGCTTCCAGCAATCAATACTGCGCTTCTATTGACATCTGGCGTCACTCTAACATATGCGCACCATGCTCTAAGAGCTGGTCAAAGAAACGCACTAATGGCATGGATGATTGCAACGATTGCTCTAGGTGTTGTGTTCTTAGGATTTCAAATTACGGAGTACGGGCATGCATACCATGATGGGCTTAAGCTTACATCAGGCATTTATGGCTCAACATTTTACTTATTGACTGGTTTCCACGGATTTCATGTAACGATTGGTGTAATTATGTTGACAGTGATTCTTTATCGAATTCAGAAAGGACACTTTAACCTGGAAAATCATTTTGCGTTTGAAGGCGTTGCTTGGTATTGGCACTTTGTCGATGTTGTTTGGCTTGGATTATTTATTTTTGTTTACTGGATATAATAATCAACAAGAGGTTATGATAAAGACCCCTTCCAAGGGGTCTTTTTTTTCAGCGACTAGAGGAAAATTATGAGTTTATTTGTTATTGCTATATTGGCGCTAATATTTGTGTTTTTAGGCTCTGCTGTTATTGGTCTTTTAAGAGGTGGTAAGGCCGGGTCGGATAGAATGTTTAAGGCTTTAAGAATGAGAATTATTCTTTCAGTGCTTCTTTTTGCTTTCTTGTTGTTGGCGGGACTCCTTGGCTGGATTGAGCCAAATGGCTTTAACCTTCTTCCAACTCAGTAATGAGCTTCAGGTTTTTAGTTCCTTCGTTCCTTATCCTGGCGACAATAGTTTTTTTGATGTCGCTCGGGTTTTGGCAGCTAGACCGGGCTGATCAAAAGCGTACAATTGAGGCCTCTATTCAAAAGGCCAATACTGGAGTTGTTGAACTCATAGTGAATCAAAATGAACTTTTGAGTAAAGAGTATTATGAGGTAAGGCTTCAGGGCAGTTACATCAGCGACAAGCAGTTTATTTATGACAACCAGATTGTTAATCAAGTATCTGGTTATTATGTATTAACCCCTTTTGTATTAACAGGCCAATCAAATGCTGTATTGGTTAATCGTGGTTTTATTCCCTGGAATGGCAGTAGAGACAAGTTGGCGGACATTGATGTTGATTCAGCCTCAAGGGAGATTAAGGTTCAGGTCTCAAATCCTATTAAACGAATTGAGCTGAAGACCAGTGATATAAGCAATCAGTTTCCAGTCTTAATTCAGGCAATTGACTTTGATGTCATAGAAGAAATTTCAAGCACCAGCTTTGTTGATATTATTGGATTATTAGACCCTTCATCAGCTGATGGATTCGTTAGAAAATGGGACCCTTATACTGGCAGCATTGAAAAGCATATTGGCTATGCAATTCAATGGTTTCTTATGGCATTCGTGCTTGGAATTATAGGGATTCGAATAGGGCTCAAACAGCGTAAAAAATAAACCTGTTTTAAGGCAAATAAAATATTGCTGAAAAAAAATCCTTTACTGTATAATTTCGCTCTAAGCCGACATAGCACAGTTGGTAGTGCAACTGATTTGTAATCAGTAGGTCCGCGGTTCGAGTCCGTGTGTCGGCACCATTTTTTATGGGATTAAGCGGTCTTATTGGGGCCGCTTTTTTTTGCCAGTTCTCTAAGTATAAATTTTTGAACTTTCCCAGTTGATGTTTTTGGAATGTTGTCAAAAATAAACTTACGAGGGATTTTGAAGGATGCCATATTTTCCCTGCACCATTGGCTTAATTCATCCTCACTGGCTTCAGAGTGCTCTTTGATTTGAACAAAAGCACAAGGCGTTTCTCCCCACTTTTCATCTGGCATCGCAACTACCGCGGCAGCCTCAACAGCTGGATGCTTATACAAAACCTCTTCAACTTCTATTGAAGATATGTTCTCTCCACCTGAAATAATAATATCTTTTGACCGGTCTTTTAATTGAATATAACCATCTTTATGAATGACACCAAGGTCTCCAGAGTGGAACCAGCCATCCCTAAAAGACTCTTCAGTAGCTGACTTATTTTTTAGATAACCCTTCATGACCACATTGCCCTTAAACATAACTTCACCAATTGTCTTGCCATCACGGGGCACGGGCTGCATAGTCTCAGGATTCATAACATCTAAAGACTCAAGTGGCAAATAACGAACCCCTTGCCTTGCCTTTAGGGACGCCTGATCATTTTCATTGAGCTGATTCCAGTCTTGATGCCATTCATTGACTACAGCCGGACCATAGGTTTCTGAAAGGCCATACAGATGGGTAATATTAAAGCCAGCAGCTTTCATGCTCGTTAGGACTGACTCTGGTGGAGGGGCTGCAGCAGTAAAAAACTCAACAGTGTTTTCTAGTAATTTTTTTTCACTCTCACTGGCCGATAGAATGGTTGACATGACGATAGGCGCACCACACAAATGCGTCACTTTGTTTTTATAGAGAGATTCCCAGATTGGCGCAGCTCGCACTTGCCTCAAACAAACATGTGTTCCAATAATGGCCGACATGGTCCATGGAAAACACCAGCCATTGCAGTGAAACATGGGAAGTGTCCATAGATATACAGAATGTTTGTTGATTGAAGCTATCATGGCATTGCCTTGAGCTAGAAGGTAAGCTCCACGATGATGTGAGACAACACCCTTAGGATTGCCAGTTGTTCCAGAGGTGTAATTAAGTGAAATAGCATCCCATTCATCTTCAGGCATAACCCACTCAAAGCTTTCATCGCCCTCTAACAAAAAGGACTCATACTCAGTTGCGTTAGGCAATGACTCGTTCACCTTGTGTTCGCTATCATTATAGTCAATCAGTATTGGGCTAACCTTTGCTATCTTAAGTGAAGACTTGGCAGTCTCTAGAAATTCACGATCGACAATAAGAGCTTTAGAGTTGGAGTGGTCTAACTGATAGGCAATTGTCTCAGGATCTAGACGCGTGTTAATACTATGCAAAACGGCGCCACACATTGGAACTCCATAATGAGACTCAAGCATAGCGGGAGTGTTTGGCAAAATAACTGAAACAGTGTCCCCTCTAACAATACCCTGTTTTGATAATGCTGATGCTAGTCTCAGGGAGCGCTTATAAAACTCAAGATAGCTTCGTTTTATGGACCCATGAATTATAGCGATATGCTTAGGATAGACCTCTGCTGCCCTTTCAAGAAAGCTAAGAGGGGTGAGTGGTTGGTAATTGGCTGGGTTACGATCTAAGTCGGTGTTATATGGATTGCTCATGCTGAGAACTATTTATCTTTCCATTCTGGCTGGCGTTTTTCAATAAAGGCATTTATACCCTCCTTGGCATCATGTTTTAGCATGTTATCCACCATCACCTTCGAAGCAAACTCATAAGCCTCAGAGAGAGGCATTTCTTTTTGGCTGTAAAAAGCCTTTTTGCCCATCTCCAGAACCATACTTGATTTTGATGCGATAAGCCTCGCCAAATCTATAGTTTCTTGGCCTAATGCACCATCTGCAACAACGCGATTAACCAGTCCAATCTTCTCAGCCTTCTTCGAGTCAATCATTTCACCTGTGAGCAGCATTTCCATTGCCGCCTTATTAGATACATTTCTTGAAAGGGCAACCATCGGGGTTGAACAAAACAGGCCAATATTTACTCCAGGAGTGACAAATCGAGCAGAATCCGCTGCGATTGCAAGATCGCAGCATGCAACTAGTTGACAGCCAGCTGCGGCAGCAACCCCTGAAACCTCAGCAATGACAGGTTTTGGATGGTTGACAATTTGCTGCATGAGAGCAGAGCAAGATGCAAACACCTTTGTAAAGTATGACTTCCCATCATCGTCATTTTGCCTGCCTGCTGACATTTGCTTCAGGTCATGTCCTGAACAGAAGGCAGGTCCATTGGCTGAAATAACAATTGCCTTTACATCTTTATTGCTGGATGCTTTT
This sequence comes from uncultured PS1 clade bacterium, assembly GCA_938086805.1. Lineage (GTDB taxonomy): Bacteria > Pseudomonadota > Gammaproteobacteria > PS1 > Pseudothioglobaceae > Pseudothioglobus. The sequence continues at coordinate 6,643 of CALKDH010000104.1, forward strand.
TTAAGAGCAGAGCTGATTATGGCCATCATTTCATCTGACAGCGCGTTTCTCCTTTTTGAGTCATTAAGCGTCAATTGAAGGACTCCATCAGCTGGAGTATCTTCGAGCAAAATCGCTATATCTGAATTGTTGTTTTTACTGATGCTCATAATTTAAGCTACATATTAGCAGAATCACATCGCTAGCTTGTTAAATGTTAATGCTGACTTCTACCTCAGAGTCTAATGTATTGGCAATAAAGCAATACCTGTGAGCTCTATCATGCATTTTATCAAGCTCATCTCTACCCACTTCAAACCCAGCATCAAATGAGACTACTGGATTTAAGTCAATACGATTAACAACCATTTGTTTTTTGCTGTTTTTGCCCAAGTGTCCCACAGCATGGTCTTTATATGAAGAGACCGGCCACTTTGTTTTTGCTGCAAGTGCGAGAAATGTCATCATGTGACAGCTGCTTAGTGATGCAGCAAGCGCTTGTTCAGGGTTTGTATTGCTTGCAGAGCCTCCCCAGTCCGGAGCAGTATCTGCAATTACGTTAAAGTGCTCGTTATAGCTGACCTCATGCTCACTAGAAAATTTTCCAGGCAAGAGTTCAGGCTCTTTTCTATTCCAAGTTAAATCAACTGACAGTTCTGACATTTATGTTCTCCAGGATTAATAGTGAAAGCTTATGATTTAGAGGCAATTTTTTTCTTAGGATCATAAAATGGTTTTTGCACTACCTTGATAGGATAATTGCCCTCAGGTGTTTTAACCTCTCCAGTTGTATCCAAGGCTGCAAATTTAACATCCATAATAGCAAGCGCAATATTTTTATCAAGCCGGGGCGTGTACACTGCAGAAGTTACATAGCCCACTTCTTTTGAGCCAGACATTATTGGCCAATAGGTTGTATTTGGGTGCTCAAGAGGGGGGCATGATATTTCAAGACCAACTTGGCTTCTTTTAACTCCCTCTAATTTGATTTTTTTCAGCG
>CALKDH010000105.1 GCA_938086805.1 uncultured PS1 clade bacterium
GCATGGTGACCTAGGAATGGTCACTCGAGATGATGTTGTTATCATGATTTCTTATTCCGGTGAAGCTGATGAAATTGTTGCTCTGCTTCCAGGCATCAAGAGAATGAATGCACCCATCATAAGCATGACAGGAAATGTCAAATCTTCTATTGCTATGTCAAGTGATTTTCATATAGATGTTAGCGTTGATAAAGAAGCCTGTCCAAACAATTTAGCGCCCACTTCAAGTACAACTGCAGCATTGGCAATGGGAGATGCAATCGCTGTCTCACTTATCAATGCTAACAATTTCACAGCAGAAGACTTTGCCATGTCTCATCCCTCTGGCTCACTCGGAAGAAGGCTTCTCACTCTCGTCTCAACTATCATGCAATCAGGGACTGATATTCCAATAGTCTCCAAAGAAACGCTTCTCATTGACAGCCTCTTGGTTATGAGTGAAAAGGCACTCGGAATGGTTCTTGTTGCTGAAGATGGAAAGCTTGAAGGCATCTTTACTGATGGAGACTTGAGAAGGACCCTTGAATCCAAAATGGACTTTCAAAAGCTCACAATCGAAGATGTTATGACTAAAGACTGTAAGTCTATTGAGCCTCAACAACCTGCATTAACGGCAGTGCAAATGATGGAAAAATATAGTTTAAACTCAATGCCAGTTGTTGACTCAAAGAATAATATTGTTGGCGCTATCAATATGCATACCCTGATTCAAGCAAAACTATTTTAGAAAACTGACCATTGATAGCTTTAACCTCTAATGGACATTAAACTCATCCTAAAAAATATCGTTAAAACAGATATAGAACTAGATGCTTCTGGACTGTCACTCAATACTAACACTCTTAACAAAGGTGATGTATTTGTTGCACTTCAAGGTGAAAAAAATCATGGCATAGAGTTTGTAGAAGATGCCATTGAAAAGGGATGTGTAGCAGCCTTGATTGATGGAAAAGACTTTGATTGTGATGTCCCTACTATCAGAGTTGATAAACTTAAAACTCATCTTTCAACCCTTGCTCAAAACTTCTATATAAATGCAAAAAATGTAGAGCTTATTGCAATCACTGGCACAAATGGCAAGACTTCAGTGAGTCACTACATATCTCAGCTACTTGATTTCTTGGAGATCGATAATGGCGTCATCGGGACACTTGGAATGACTAAAACCAAAAATAAAAGCATCAACACAACCCCTGATATTTTCTCCATTTATAACACTCTTGAAGAATACTCGAGCAATGGAATCAATCTAGCGGTGATTGAAGCCTCCTCTCACGCCCTGATGCAAGGTCGCCTTGAAGGGCTTTCATTTATCCAGGGCATCTTTACAAATTTAACTCAAGATCATCTAGATTACCATGAGACGATGGATAATTATCGAGAGGCTAAAGGCAAGCTATTTAAGAATAACTTCTCAAAAAGAGCCATTATCAATAGAGATGATGAGAATTATCAATATTTTCTAGATACTGCCTCTGACAAAGAGCCCATAACCTTTGGAATTGATGATCTAGAATTTTTTAAAAACAGTGAGAATGGATTTATTTGCCAGCTTAACGATTATGTCTTCGAATTGCCATTAGTCGGTAAATTTAACCTGTCAAATGCTATTGCTGCATACAACAGTGTTAAGTGTCTAAGTTTTAGTGATGACCAAATTATTCCTTGTCTAGCAAAGCTCTCTCCTCCGCCAGGAAGGATGCAGCAACTTGCAAACAGTAACATTTGGATTGACTATGCCCATACTCCAGATGCACTTGACAATGCTCTATCTACTCTGAGGATGCACTATCCTGAATTTAACATTAGAGTTATTTTTGGCTGTGGTGGTGACAGAGACAAAGGCAAAAGACAGATGATGGGAAAAATTGCAAGCGAGAGAGCTGATAGCATTATTTTGACTAATGACAATCCAAGGAGTGAAGATCCTCAGGCCATCATTGATGATATTCTCGCGGGAACAAAAGTTGAAAATGACGTTCAGATCATTTTAGATCGGGGTGATGCGATCCGATCAGCCATTCAAAGTCTTGGAGAAGAAGAGGCGTTACTTATTGCAGGTAAAGGACATGAAACAACTCAAGTCATTAGCTCTAAGATTCTTCCATTTAGTGATATCGAGGTAGCGTTAAATGCTCTCAACTGATATTCAAACCGTTGCCAAAGTTGTAAGTGGTCAATCAACTAGCAATGAAATCAAAATGTTTGCTGGTGTTTGCACTGATACTAGGTCAGAGGTCAATGGTAAGCTTTTTATTGCTCTTGAGGGCCCAAATTTTGATGCTCATAGTTTTACAAAACAAGCTGAAGATTTAGGTGCTAGCGCAATAATAGCTCATAAAAAAATTGACTCAAAATTGCCTGTGATTCAGGTTAAGAATACTGAGAAAGCATACCAAGATATTGCAACATGGCACCGTAAATCTCATTCGCCTATCGTTGTAGCTATTACTGGAAGTAATGGCAAAACATCAACAAAAAATATGCTTTACTCTATCTTGTCACTAGCAGCACCAACACTATCAACAAAAGGTAATCTGAATAATCACCTTGGAGTGCCTCAAACGCTACTTGAGTTAGAAGAGAAACACGAGTTTTGTATTATTGAGATGGGTGCAAATCATAAAAACGAAATTACCCTGTTATGCTCAATCGCGCGTCCAGATATTTCACTCATTACCAATGCAAATAACGCGCATTTAGGTGAATTTGGAAGCGAAGAAAATCTTGTTAAGGCCAAAGGTGAGATCATAGAATCATTGTCCAAAGATGGAATAGCCATTATTAATAATGTATCACCCCATAAAGAGACCTGGAAAGAAACTTCTGGTACTGGAATTATGAGATTTTTTGGTGATGGTGGCAGTGTAAATGCAACTCATATTAGAGAGTTTAAATCTCATACCAACTTTAATCTTAACTTTAATGGCCATTCATTAGACATAAAACTTTCAATGATTGGATTACACCAAGTCGATAATGCTCTCGCTGCTGCATGCTGCGCAATAGAACTTGATATTGAACCAGAACTGATCAAGAAAGGTCTCGAAAACAGCAGGCCTGAGAAAGGCAGATTAGAATTAATTGAACTAGAAGATTTCAAAATTCTGGATGATAGTTATAACGCAAATCCTGAGTCTATGAAATCTGCCATTGATGCCATCAGCAACTTTTCTGGAGAGAAAGTTTTGGTTCTAGGCTCTATGGGAGAACTTGGTAAAGATTCAAAAAAAATGCATCAAGAAATTGGTGCTTATGCTCGTCAATCAAACATTCATCAACTTCTAACTATTGGAGAAGATGCAAAAGAATATCAAGGGGTCCATTATGACGATATCGCTTCAATCTGTGAGGCAATAAAAAACAACCACAAAGGATCGACAATCTTAATCAAAGGATCAAGGATGATGGGGCTTAATGAATTGGTTGATATTTTAGCAAATACCGCAAACTCTCCTTGACCTTTAGATGAAACATGGCGATAATTACGCAGCTGCGCTCGTAGCTCAACTGGATAGAGTACTCGGCTACGAACCGAGCGGTTGCAGGTTCGACTCCTGCCGAGCGCGCCAACCATTAAAAGTTTATTCTAAACGCCGGGAGTCTTTGATAGAATTAACCTCAATATGATGACTCTTCCAAATCTCATTACTCTAGCTAGAATTTTTTTAATTCCTGTCTTTATAGGTTTATTCTATCTTCAGCCAAATTATCTTGAAGGAGAGCCTCTTGGCTGGATAAATAATGCTTTGATTGCAATTTTTATTATCATCAGTGCAACGGACTTTATAGATGGGTTTTTAGCCAGAAGACTTAACCAAGTTTCTGCACTTGGTGCATTTCTTGATCCCGTTGCAGACAAATTAATGGTATGCACTGCCCTCATTCTCTTAATCGATTACTATCACACTTGGTATATAACCATACCCTCAATTATCATAATATCTAGAGAGATTCTTGTTTCAGCACTCCGGGAGTGGATGAGTGAGGTGGGTAAAAGAGCAAATGTTGCAGTATCTTGGATTGGAAAGTCAAAAACGTTTGTGCAAATGGTCGCAATACTTTTTTTATTAATCCACCAGCCCCTTTTATTTTTTTCATTTAATGAGATAAATATGATGGGAAGAATTTTACTTTTCATTGCGACTATTCTGACGCTTTGGTCCGGGATAAAATATCTTATTGCTGGTTTAAAAACATTTGACAGTTAGAAAAAAAACACTATAATTTCTCACCTTGTGCGGGAATAGCTCAGCTGGTAGAGCATCACGTTGCCAACGTGAATGTCGCGAGTTCGAATCTCGTTTCCCGCTCCAAATTCTAACTGCATGTTTAGCCTGTAAAAAACAGGCTTTTTTTTAGTTAAAACTAAAATGGCTGGGTAGCAAAGCGGTTATGCAGGGGCCTGCAAAGCCTTTTAGACCGGTTCGACTCCGGTCCCAGCCTCCATTATTTCTTCATTGTTATGTGAATGTATTTAGTTGCATTCATCAAAAACAAGTGCCTGACATTTCTCACACTTAGTTTTATCAAGACGATCATATACGTCACGAATAGCTTCTGATTTAGAATCAAAGAAATTTTCTCTACCTATCTCATCTACAAAGTTAACTTTCTCCATGAAATCCATGGTTTGAGTTTTAACTGCCACAAAATAGAGGCTTCCATTTTTTGCCTTGAGACGTTTATTTTCTAATAAAAGAGCTTCAATTCCAGCAAGATCAATAAAGTTAACACCGCTAGCAACAATTAAAATGTGATAAATCCTTTGATTGTCAACAATCCTACTAATTTGTTTTTGAATATGGTTTATTGAGCCAAAATAAATTGACATATCAATACGAATAATCTTCAGCTGAGGACACTGAACGAGTGGGGCCTTTCTTATACTTTGTAAGCGCCTATCGCCCTCACCTGGAGGAGTAGCAAATGCCAATGTATGCACATCAGGTGTTGACGTTTTAGCGATAAAGAGCATCAATGACAATAGCACTCCTAAATAAATAGCAAACTCTAATTCAAATAAAAGAGTTGCAAGAAATGTAGCAGTAAATATGACGCTTTCAGATTTACTATACTTAAAGGTTTTTTTAATATTTTTGAAATCAACTAAGTTATAGGCCACTAAAAGAATTACCCCGGCCATCGCAGCTAACGGTAAATAAGCAATTAATGGCGCAACCAAAAGCACAATTAAAATTAAAAAAATTGCTGCAAGAATTGCTGACAAGGGAGTTCTCGCCCCAGCTTCAAAATTTACTCCAGATCTTGTAAACGACCCAGAGGAGGCATAACTCGAGAGAAAGCTTCCAACAATATTTGAAGCGCCCTGTCCAATAAATTCCTGATTCGCATCAATTCTTTGATTAGATTTTGTCGCAATTGATCTGCCAATTGAAGAGGCTTCTATAAGCCCCAAAAGCGCAATAGCAAATGCCTCCGGAGCAAGTGATTTTAATGACCCCAGAGAAAAGTCAGGTGCAGATAACGGAGGCAAATAGGCAGGCATCGCACCAACAGTTTTAATGCTGTCAGTAAAATTACCTAAATAAAAAGCCAGAACCCCTCCAACAAGCATTCCAATTAAAAGATTAGGATATTTTGGCCTTATAACTTTGACAAAAATGGCACTCATTAAAGTCCCCAAGCCAACTATCAAAAGAAAAAAATCAAGCTCGGCAACTCCCCAATATAAATCAAACCAGGTATCTATAAAATCCTCTCCCCTTGGAATTTCAATACCCACAATATAAGGAATTTGGCTACTTGCGATCAAAAGTGCTGCGCCAGCGGTAAAGCCAATAACAACATTGTGAGAGACAAAGTTAATTAAGAGTCCAAATTTTGCTAAGCCAAAAACAAGTTGGTAGACTCCAGCTAAGAAGGTGAGAGTGAGCGCTAAAGAAACGAACTCCTCACTACCTGGAGCGGCATATTTACTAACTGCTGCAAAGACAACAATTGAAATTGCTGTGGTTGGCCCAGAAACAAGATGAAAGGAAGATCCAAAAAGGGCAGCAATGATAGGTACAACCATTGCGGTATAAAGCCCATACTCTGGTGGCATTCCAGCAATCGTGGCAAAAGCAACACTCTGCGGCAACACAATAATAGCGCCAGTTAGTCCTGCGAAAAAATCAGCCTTTATTGTTTCCAGTGTAGTCAGTCGAAACCAAACTATAAAAGGAAAAATTTTTGCTAGTTGATTCATTAGGTAAAAGGTGTAGAAAGTGCTTGATTCTTGTGGGACGTAGATTATATAGTAATTCTAATCTGCATTGAGTAGAGCAAAATTATTAATTCATTTTGAAACAGATTAGATCTGCACAAAAAACATATAAACTGCTGTACCAGCAACAATACTCAACAATGCATTTCTTTTAAATACTTGAAAACCAATCGTTACAGCGATTGCAGTAAAAGTAAAAACGAGCTCATAAGAATAATAGTTCATATCCTTTAGCATATACACAACTAGAATCATCATGACCATCGGCGGGGTACTTTTAGCAACATAGTTGAGTATTGAACTCTCTCTTCCAGGACTGAATAGTACAAAAGGAATGAGCCTTGTAAAGTAAGTGGATAAAGCCATCACAATTATTACGATGATGAGGTAATCTAATTCATTCATGATTCTGAACCTTTGATTAAACGCATGAAAACTATTGATGCAATTGAAATCATTATTGCTACAAGCAACATATGATTAATAAAAAACGCTAGAGCAATAACTGATGAGACGAAGCCAACAATAAATGGTAATAATCTTCTAACAATTATCCATTGCTCGATTAATAAAACAACAAATAAAGCTGTTGCCGCAAACTCCATTCCATCAGTATTAAACGCCAAAATATCTGCAAGTAGCGCACCAATAGTGCATCCCAAAACCCAATAAAATTGAGCAAATAGAGTAATGTAAAGATAGTATCGCTCCTTTACAAAACTATCCGGAACTTGGATTGTTGTAAGTAAGGCATATGTTTCATCTGTCATTCCAAAAATTAAATACAGCTTTCTAATATTCCAATTTCCGAAACTTTCTAGAAATGAAAGACCATAAAACATATGTCTTGAGTTTAGAAAAAAAGTTGACATCGCAATTTCAACTACACCTAAGCCAGCAGATAGAAAACCAATAGCCATAAATTGTGCTGCCCCTGCATAAACAATAATTCCCATAAGAGATGCAAAATACCATGGATAGCCAAGGTCTTGAAATAACAGCCCAAATGCTATGCCTAAAGGAACAAAGCCAAACATAATTGGCAAAGAAATTTTAAATGCAGATTGAACCATACTTATGTTTAAAGTCTATTGAAACTAAAAAAAGTTAGTATATAAATAAAACAAAAAAAATTAAAGATATATATTAATTCATGTATACTTTTTTTCAAGAAAAAATGAGTAGAAATATGTATCGAATTTTAATTGTTTTATTTTAAGAATTAAACCTATGATAACATATCACTAACTCATGTATATGAGTAAGATAACTCTTTAAATTTATTACAAAAATACTTTAAACCTATGCCCAAGCTTGTTCCTCCACATGGTAGCAAAAACCTAAAGCTACTTGCCTTGAATGCTAATGAAGCACTTCTAGAGAAGAAGAAGTCTGAAACACTAGCTAAAGTAATGTGCACCTCAAGGGAGTTTGGTGATTTAATCATGTTTGGTATAGGTGGATTTACTCCTCTTGAAGGCTTTATGAACAAGGCTGACTGGCTCAATGTTTGCAAAAATATGGCTTTAGAAAATGGTACTTTTTGGCCAATTCCAATTACCCTATCGACCAATGATGAAGATATCAAAGAAGGTCAAGAGATTGCGATTGTTTATGAAAAAACGAAAGAGACAATTGCAACGATGCTTGTTTCTGAAAAATATACTATTGATAAGGAATTAGAATGCAAAGAAGTATTTAAAACTTCAAATACAGATCACCCAGGAGTCGCAATAGTGATGTCCCAGGGAAAATACAATATTGCTGGCAAAGTAAAAGTTATTTCTGATGGGGGCTTTCCTGAACAATATGGAGAGCTTTACATGACGCCTTCACAAACTCGCTCATATTTTAAGGAGAAAGGCTGGTCTTCAATAGCAGCTTTTCAGACTAGAAATCCAATGCATAGATCACACGAATATTTAGCAAAAATTGCTATAGAAATATGTGATGGGGTAATGATTCACTCAACTTTAGGAGAGCTTAAGCCTGGAGATATTCCTGCTGATGTGCGTTCTGAAGCTATCTCTACATTAATTGAAAATTATTTTGTAAAAAACACTGTGATCCAATCTGGCTATCCATTGGATATGAGATATGCAGGCCCTAGAGAAGCTTTATTGCATGCTCTATTTAGACAAAATTATGGCTGCTCTCATTTGATTGTTGGAAGAGACCATGCTGGCGTTGGTGATTATTATGGTCCTTTCGACGCACACAATATTTTTGATGAAATTGAAAATGATTTAGTCACTAAACCACTCAAAATTGACTGGACCTTCTGGTGTAATAAATGTGCAGGTATGTCAAGCATGAAAACATGTCCGCACAGTCATGAAGACAGATTATTACTTTCTGGATCAAAATTGAGACATCTTCTTAGTGAAAACGAAGAAGTTCCAGAAAACTTTTCAAGGCCAGAGGTATTAAAAATTCTTCAAAAGTATTATGCAGGAATAAAGGATAGCGACAAAGTTAGAGTTGAACTTAAAGGGCATTCTGCGAAATAGATAGCTATGTTAAATTATGAAAAAAGCTGGTCCATTAGTTGTGAGTTTTCTGGTTCTATAAAATTCACACTTTTAAGGCAGGTTTCTTCTACAATTGCACGCTCGGAAATGTAGCGTAATTATTATAAAAATACTCGAGACAATTTAAAAAGGAAAAATAATGATATCAATAAACCCATTTTCTGAAATAGGAACTTTCATCCCCTCTTTTGTAATGCAGACATATGTAGTTGCCATGTTTCTTTTAGTCATTGGTGCAACTATCTTTGATGTTATTCATAAAAAAAGTGCCAAGTACTTTTTTAATAACTCAGTGAAAGCTAAAAAATCTGCTACAAGAAATGTGGGTTCTGGAGAGAAAGCCTCTTTGGCTTTCAAAACTGCAACTAATGAGGTGCTTACTTCATCAGAATTTTGCAGCACGAGAAGGAGGCTAGCTCATCTTCTAACTATGTATGGCTTTATTCTTTTCGTCATAGCAACTGCTGTCATGATTTTTTCATATTCAACACCTAACGCAATCACCCCTTCTATCTGGCCATTAATGTGGCACTTGGGGGCTGCAATGCTTTGTGTTGGTGGATATTGGTTCTGGTTCTTCATTAGGGTTGATGTGGCTGCTGAAGGAAATAAATGGTATAGAGTTATGAGAGCAGATTTATTTGTCCTGTCATTAATTGCTATGGCAACCTTTGCTCTAATCTGGTCTTATTTTCAGTCAAGCCAAACTGCTATTTGGCAAACTATATTTTTTGGGCTTTTCATAATTTCAAGTACTGTTCTTTTTGGAGGAGTACTTTGGTCTAAATTTGCTCACATGTTTTATAAGCCTGCTGCTGCTTATCAAAAAAGGATTACAAAGGCGGATGGCTCAAGAGAGAATCTGCCAGAGCCAGCTGACTTGCCAGAGAAATTTGGACTAGGAATAAAGCGTGAAGCACCACGTCACTATTAATTAATTTTCGGAGAAAATATTATGCCAACATTTGTATACATGACTCGATGCGATGGATGTGGACACTGTGTAGATATCTGTCCATCAGATATTATGCACATCGATAAAACGATTCGTCGTGCTGTTAACATCGAACCAAATATGTGCTGGGAATGCTATTCATGTGTGAAAGCTTGTCCTCAAAATGCAATTGATGCAAGGGGATATACTGATTTTGCACCACTTGGACACAGCGTGAGGGTTCTTCGTGAAGAAGAAAAAGGAACAATCTCATGGAAAATTAAGTTTAGAGATGGAAGAGAGAAAAATTTCCTCTCTCCAATAACGACCCAACCTTGGGGTGAGAAAATTCCTAAACTTGCTGAACTTGAAGTTCCAGACCAAGAAGCTCTTGATTCACAGTTGTTATGCTTTGAGCCAGATGCTCTTAATGTTGAAACGGGTTTACCTGTCATCAGCAAGGACAAGCTTAAAGAGGGGGTTTACTACTAATGGCGAAGAGAAAAACTGTTTGGGAAGATTGTGACATTCTAGTTGTAGGTGGAGGAATGGCTGGAACTGGTGCGGCATACGAAGCTAGGTACTGGGGCCGTGACATGAGAATCATATGCGCTGAAAAAGCAAATATTGATCGAAGTGGGGCTGTGGCTCAAGGTCTATATGCAATTAACTGCTATATGGGAATGCAGTGGGATGAAAATCAGCCTGAAGATCATGTGAGATATGCAAGAAATGATTTAATGGGTCTTGTTCGTGAAGACCTTGCTTTTGATATGGCCCGTCATGTTGATTCAGCTGTTCATAAGTTCGAAGAATGGGGACTACCCATAATGAGAAATGAAGAAACTGGTCGTTATCAGCGTGAAGGTAAATGGCAAATCATGATTCATGGCGAGAGCTACAAGCCAATTGTTGCTGAGGCAGCTCGTAAGTCAGTAGATAAAATTTATAACAGAATTATGGTTACTCATCTTTTGATGGATGAGTCTAAAGAAAATCGAGTCGGTGGTGCTGTAGGATTTAATTGTCGTACTGGTGATTATCATGTTTTCAGAGCAAAAGCAGTCATTGTTGGTGCAGGTGGTGCTTCTCATATCTTTAAGCCTAGATCAGTAGGTGAAGGAATGGGTCGAACTTGGTATGCCCCATGGAGTAGTGGATCAGCATATGCATTACCAATTCAGGTTGGTGCCAAAATGACTCAGATGGAGAACCGTATTGTATTAACTCGCTTTAAGGATGGATATGGTCCAGTTGGAGCTTACTTTCTTCATCTTAAAACATATACTCAAAATACCTATGGTGAGGAATACGAATCAAAATGGTATGAACATACAAAGGCAATGGTTGGAGAATATATTGATCATACACCAACTCCCACATGCCTGAGAAACCATGCATTTATCGAAGAGGTAAAAGCTGGAAGAGGTCCAATTCATATGGTAACTATGGAGGCCTTTCAAGACCCTCATCTAGAGGTTATTGGTTGGGAAAACTTTTTGGGAATGACTGTAGGACAAGCTGTTGTTTGGGCATCTCAAAACATTGACCCTAAGTATACAAACCCTGAATTAACTACTTCTGAGCCTTATGTCATGGGTTCACATGCTACCTGTTCTGGAGCTTGGGTAAGTGGTCCTGAAGATATCTCGCCTCCAGAATACTTCTGGGGTTATAACAGAATGCTTACTGTTGAAGGTCTATTTGGAGCGGGTGACACTGTTGGTGGTACTGCTCATAAATTCTCATCTGGCTCATTTACTGAAGGCAGAATTGCAGCAAAAGCAGCAGTTAAATATATTCAGGATCTTGGTGATGAAAAAATTCAGGTCAGCAATAAGCAGTGTGATGATCTTAAAGAGATTATTTTTAAGCCTCTTGAAAACTATACAGTTGGACGCAATGAGATTACTGCTGGAACTGTTTCACCGAGTTACTTGTTACCTATTCAAGGACTTCAACGCCTTGAAAAAATCATGGATGAGTATGTTGGTGGTATCAGTGTTAACTATATGACTAATGGTAACCTCCTCAAAAAAGGTATCGAGTTACTTGGCATTCTTCAAGAGGACCTTGAGCACATTGGAGCTGAAGATTTACACCAACTCATGAGAGGATGGGAACTGAGGCATCGTACGATTACTTCAGAATGCGTTGCTCAGCATACTCTATTTCGTGAAGAAACTCGCTGGCCAGGATACTACTATAGAGGAGATCATATGAAGTTAGATGACGACAATTGGCATTGCCTAACTGTGTCTAGACGTGATCCCAAAACGGGTGAATGGACAATGGAAAAAGCGCCACTTTACCATATAGTTGATTAATTAATCATCTGAAATATTTTATTTTGAGGCCTCTTTTGAGGTCTCAATTGTTTTATATAATATTATCTTTGTAAACTTATTTAAAAGGCTAACTAAATGAATCTGCTCGAAAAAACTGATAAAGAAATTCTCGAAATTGCTGAACCAATGTGGGATGATCTTGTTGAATCTTCAAACAAGAGAGACTATCTAGGATTTATAAAACACTTTTCAAAAGAAATGTTAATGGGCGCCAATGAAATTGAGATTGGTAAGCAATGGACTAAGAATAAAGTACTTTCCAGTTTGTCCATTGAGAGAGAGTTTTTGGGATGCCTCAGAAGAGGCGAGTATATAACTATCCTTTACAAGCAAACTAGCATCGAAGTACCAGGAGAATTTTTGGGGAGGCTAGTTTTAGGAATTGAGGATGATGAAGTCAAAATTTTTGGTGCCACAATTTTCTAAGATATTTTCATGAATGATACAATTTCTACTAATAAGTTTGTTGAGTTAACCTACAGGATTGTTGATAAATCTAATGGTGAGGTGATAGAGCAAGTCGAAGATCCATTGGGTTATGTTCAAGGAGACAATACATTATTGTTTAACCAAGTAACCAAAGAACTTGAAGGAAAGTCTGTTGGAGATGAGGTTGAGATACTTTTAAAGGCTGAAGAAGCTTTTGGCCCAAAAATTGAGGAATTAATTTTCACTGATGATATCAATAATGTCCCTCTTGAGTATAGATATATTGGCGCTTCAGTTACAATGCAGAACGATAAGGGTGGAACCAAAGATTTTATTGTCTCGAATATTGAAGATGGAAAGCTAACCATTGATGGAAATCATCCTTTAGCTGGAAAAGATATTATTTTTTATGTCGAGGTTTTATCCATCCGAGATGCCACTGCCGATGAAATTATTGAAGGTGGCTCTATCGAATAATTTTGTTTCCAATGAAAGAAATAAAGTAAGCTTATTCGAAAACTAAAAATTATCGTCAAAAATCTTGGGCTCAATGACCCAATCTTGTTTACTGCTTATGGTTAATTTTAGACATTTGGCAGCACCATAATTGCGAGTTTTTCCAGCTGAGCCAGGGTTAACAACCCAAGTTGCCTGGTCTTTGTCAATAACTTGCTTGTGTGTATGACCATAAACAATCACTTTGGCATTTGGGTAGGCTTCTCTCAAAGAATCATGGCTTGGCTGGATGTGTCCATGCATATGCCCATGTTCTATAGCAATATTTCCTCCAGGAAGGTCTAAAACTTCAACCTCTCCAAGAGAAGAAATATGAATATCATTATTCCCCTTTACAGCAATCATTTTCTGTTTTGGATTAAGTGCTCCTAAAGAGGCTTCGTCAACTATATCTCCTGCATGAATTACAAAATCACATGTGTTCATGAGTTTGATTATCTCAGGATGAATCACTCCATGAGTGTCGGACAGGATACCTACTTCTATCACTTCTACTGGAGAGACTTTAGTCTTAGACGGAGAGCATTCAGCTTAATGAAGCCCTCAGCATCTTTTTGATTATAGGCTCCTTCGTCGTCCTCAAATGTTGCAATTTTCTCACTGAATAAGCTATTCTTTGATTTTCTTCCAACAACAGAAACACTTCCTTTATATAACTTGAGTCTGACTTCACCACATACATTTTCCTGAGAAGCGTCAATGGCTGCCTGCATCATTTCTCTCTCTGGAGCAAACCAAAAACCGTTATAAATTAATTTAGCATACTTCGGCATCAACTCATCTTTAAGATGTGCAGCCTCGCGATCCAAGGTTAGTGATTCTATTGCGCGATGCGCTTTTAACATAACAGTTCCTGCAGGTGTTTCATAACAGCCTCTGGACTTCATTCCAACAAAACGATTTTCAACAATATCAAGCCTGCCTATTCCATGAGCACCAGCAAGTTTGTTCAATTTTTCCATAACCTTAGCAGGCGACATCGACTGGCCATTAACGGCAATAATATCCCCTTTGTCATAAGTTAATTCTAAATATTCAGGTTTGTCTGGAGCGTTTTCAGGGGAAACTGTCCAACGCCACATATCATCCTCAGCTTCTTGCCATGGATCCTCTAGGATATCACCTTCATATGAAATATGAAGTAAGTTAGCATCCATCGAGTAAGGAGATTTTTTGGACTGTTTTTTATAATCAACTTCGATATTATTTTGCTCTGCGTAATTCATTAAACTCTCACGGGAAGATAAATCCCACTCACGCCAGGGCGCAATAATTTGAATATCTGAATTAATTGCATAAGCATTCAGTTCAAACCTTACTTGATCATTTCCTTTACCAGTAGCCCCATGAGAGATTGCGTCTGCGCCAACCTCCTCCGCTATTTCTACCAACCTTTTAGAAATTAAAGGTCTTGCTATTGAAGTGCCTAATAAATACTCACCTTCATAAATTGCGTTTGCTCTAAACATAGGAAAAACAAAATCACGGGCAAACTCCTCACGTAGATCCTCAATATATATCTCCTTTATGCCCATAGCCTGAGCTTTTAATCGGGCTGGCTCAACCTCTTCACCCTGACCGATATCTGCTGTAAAAGTGACCACTTCACATTTATAAGTATCTTGAAGCCACTTTGCAATAATGCTAGTATCGAGTCCACCGGAATACGCTAATACTACTTTTTTCATTCTTTATTTAAATAGTTAAATTCTTTTTTAAAAAACACTTCATCTTCAGAGTTAAGTACTTCTACTGTCCACTTTCCGAGCCAAGTAGGCCACAGATTCTTTGATGACCAAACCCTCCATCTTGGACCATTAACAGCAAATTCAACTTCTGCCATTACTTTGTTATTATAAATCCAGCGATGCTTAATCCTCTGGCCTTGAAGGTTACGGATATTTGTAAAAAAATAGATTTTACCGAAAGAATTGTCGAGCTCTTCAATAATATTAAGTGGTGTTCTTTCTTTGACCTCTAGAGCAAACTCAGCAGTCGAAATATTTTCATGAGGCCACTCTAGTGCCGAAACACTAAATGAAGCAATTAAGCAAAATATTACTGCAACGACCTTATTCATTTAATCCACCCAGTGAATAATATGCTCAAATAATTGATCTTCCTTGATTTCATTATCTCTATATGTTCTACCCCTGACTGAAATACCTGCAAGATGAACACTATTCTTATTACCACTGATAAGAGGGTGCCAATCATGCAAGCTCTTTCCTTCGTATAGTAACCGATATGCGCATGTTGATGGGAGCCAATTAAATTTTTCTTCCCAGTTTGAGTTGATACTCAAACAGTCAGGGACATATTTTTGTCTATCTTCATAGTGAGGGCAAGAACAAGTTTCTTCATCAAGATAATGACAAGCAACATCTGTAAAGTAGACATCGCCTGAGCTATCATCTTCAAACTTATGAAGACAGCAGCGACCACAGCCATCACAGAGTGACTCCCACTCTCGTTCACTCATTTCCTTTAACGTTTTACGTTCCCAAAAAGGTGTATTTAAATTTTTCAAAGTTTTAAGACTTTAATTTAAGTAAGTTTTAACTGCAATTATAAACTCAAAGAGTTAAAGAGTCTTTCAATCCCTATAGCAACACCTGAGCAAGGAGGGAGCCCATCTTTAAGGTCAGCTAAAAAAACTTCATCTATCGATCCAATCGATTTTGATAGACTTTTTCTTTTATCAAGTTCTGTTTCGAACCGATCACGATATTCATTTGCAGTTTCAATTTCCTGATATCCATTGGCAATTTCAGTGCCGTTTATGTACATTTCGAAACGGTGAGCTACAAGTCCATCTATCTTGGCAAGGGCTGCCTGTTGCTTGGGAAAATCGTAGATAAAACATACTGGAAAAGTTTTGATTTTAGGCTCAATAAGATGAACAAAAAGAACCATCTGCATATCTTCAATCCAATCATAATCAGCACTAAGACCATGGGATTTTAAAATATTTTTTAGATCTTCAAAATTAGAATTTAAGATATCAATTTCAGCATAATCAAAGAAGGCTTGAGCATATGAAATCTTTTTAACAATATCATTCTTGCCAAGCGCAATCAATAATTCTTGAATCTCTTCTATTAATTGGTGCATGTCTATACCCAATCTATAAAACTCCAGCATTGTAAATTCATTAGAGTTAATGCTTCCATGCTCGTTGTCCCGAAAGACTTGGCATATTTGAAAAATATCACCACTACCCTTAGCCAGTAGGCGCTTCATTTCCAATTCAGGAGATGTATGCAAATAAAAATTTGAGGATTTTAATAGGGCATGATTGACTGAAACTTCAATACTATCAATGTAAACATCTGTTGTTGGAGAAATCAAAAGAGAAGGAGTGATTACTTCAACAATGCTGTGCGAATAAAAAAAATCTCTGATAGTTCTTATTCGATTTTGATGTTGCAAGAGTTTTTCTTTGACACTAGGCATTTGGGGGTAATTAGGCACGCCCAGTATATTCATTAGTCCTTGTGTCAACTTTGACTTTATCTCCAATAGCAACAAATAAAGGCACCTGAACCACGACTCCAGTATTAAGAGTGGCTGGCTTTCCACCTGTTCCAGCTGTGTCTCCTTTTAAGCCGGGATCAGTATCAATTACCTCAAGCGTTACATGGTTAGGTGGAGATACTGAAATTGGATTATTGTTCCACAGAGTCACTATACATTTATCTTGTTCTACTAGATAGTTTAACGCATTGCCCATTGACTCTCTACCCAGATCAAACTGCTCATACGATTCAGGATCCATAAAGTGCCATTTTTCTCCATCAGAATATAAATATTGCATCTCTAATTCCATTACATCTGCAGCTTCAAGAGACTCCCCAGATTTAAAGGTTTTTTCAAGGGTTTTTCCAGTTATTAGATCTTTAAACTTGACTCTATTAAAAGCTTGACCTTTTCCAGGCTTCACAATTTCATTGTTGACAATTGAGCATGGGTTTCCATCAAGCATTAATTTCAAACCATTTTTAAACTGACTGGTACTGTAATTCATAATTTTTTAATCCTAAAATTTATTTTTCACATGAATTTTATTTATGTGGATATTTTAATAAGATAGTTCAGATATTTTTTTATAATTTGAAGAAATAGCCTAATAAAATTAAGCTTTCAGCTTAAGAATGATAAAATACGTGACCTTATATTTTAACCTGAAGTAAATTATTTATATGCACATACATGAATATCAAGCGAAAGACTTATTCAAGAAAAATAATATTAAAGTTCCAAGCTTTATTGTTGTTTCAAATGCTGATCAAACAGCAAAAGCTTGTGAAAAGCTTGGTGGATCAGTTTGGGTTGTCAAAGCTCAAGTTCATGCAGGTGGAAGAGGTAAAGGTGGTGGCGTCATAGTATGTCAAAATATCCACGATGCTGTAGATGCAAGTCAGAAATTACTCGGTTCAAATTTAATCACACCTCAAACAGATACTAGTGGTCAGCCAGTCAATGAGGTTATTATAGAAGCGGGTCAAGATATTGCTCAAGAATTGTATTTAGGCTTACTTGTTGATAGGGCCTCTGAACGAATTACAGTTTTAGCCTCCACTGAAGGTGGCATGGATATTGAACAGGTTGCATCAGATACACCTGAAAAAATAATCAAGAGGAAAATTAACCCTCTTGGCAAAATTTCTCAGGAAGATTGTTCTGAGATTTCAACCAAACTTGGTTTGGACAATTCCCTACATACGCAATTTTCTCAAGCATTGATGGGTTTGTTTACCATTTTTACAGAACATGATGCCAATCTTATTGAAATTAATCCACTAATCATTACAGGTGATAACCAAATAATGGCTCTTGATGGCAAAATAGATTTTGATGATAATGCACTATACAGAAATGAAGCAATCCTAGCCCTTAGGGATATTGCACAGGAAGATGAAAAGGAAAGAAGTGCAAGTGAATATCAATTAAATTATATTTCTTTAGATGGAACGGTAGGCTGCATGGTTAATGGGGCAGGACTTGCTATGGCAACTATGGATTTAATTGAATACCATGGCGGTTCACCTGCAAATTTCCTTGATGTTGGTGGAGGTACAACCTCAGAGAGAGTGGCAAAAGCATTTGAAATCATCCAAAGTGGTGATAACGTTAAAGCAATACTAGTCAATATTTTTGGTGGCATCGTTCGTTGTGATCTCATCGCTAATGGCATCCTACAGGCAATTGAAAAAGTTGGTTTATCACTTCCAATTGTTGTGCGTCTGGAAGGCACCAATGCTAAGGAAGGGCTTGAAATACTTAACTCTAGTAAATTTGACATAATTACTGAAGCTGACTTAACAAAAGCAGCTAAACAAGTAGTGGAGATGGCTAAATGAGCGTATTAATTAATTCAAAAACAAGAGTTATCTGCCAAGGCTTCACTGGAAAACAAGGCACATTTCACTCAGAACAATCTATTGCATATGGAACTAATTTCGTTGGAGGTGTTACTCCAGGCAAAGGAGGTCAAACCCACCTAGAAAAACCAGTATTTAACTCTGTCAAAGAGGCTATGATCGAAACGGGTGCTGATGCCACTATGATCTATGTTCCTCCTAAATTTGCCTTCGCATCTATTGTTGAGGCTATTGAAGCAGAGATACCAGTCATCGCATGTATTACTGAAGGGATACCTGTTCAAGATATGATTAAGGTGAAAGCAATTATTGCCGATAGCAACTCGAGACTCATTGGTCCAAACTGCCCAGGCTTAATTACACCTGACGAATGCAAACTTGGAATTATGCCTGGTAATATTCATAAAAGTGGAACTGTCGGAATTGTTTCTAGGTCTGGAACATTAACCTATGAAGCTGTTCACCAAACCACACTTGCAGGACTTGGTCAAAGCACATGTATTGGTATTGGCGGGGATCCGGTTCAAGGTATGAACTTTATTGACTGTC
>CALKDH010000106.1 GCA_938086805.1 uncultured PS1 clade bacterium
TTGTTCCACTGGGATAACATTGCACTTGCAGCTTCGTTTGCACCTCCATGTAATGGACCCCTTAAAGTTCCAATAGCACTGGTAACAGCAGAGTGAATATCTGAAAGTGTTGAAGCACAAACCCTTGCTGCAAAAGTGGAAGCATTGAATTCATGTTCTGCGTATAAAATCAAAGAAACACTCATTACTTGATTATGAAGTTCACTAGCCTTTTGACCGTGCAAAAGGTGTAAAAAATGACCACCAATTGTGTCATCATTGGTCTCTGTATCAATCCTTTTTCCATGATGAGAAAACTGATACCAATAGCTTAAGATTGATGGAAAAGCACTTAACATTCGATCGGCATGATCGGTCTGATCCAAGAAGCTCTCCTCTTGTTCTAAGTTACCCAAAACTGAACAACCTGTCCTTAAAACATCCATTGGATGAGCTGTACTTGGAATACATTCCAGTGTACTTCTCATTTCAGGATGCAAGCCTCTTAATGATTTAAGTTTTTCTATGTATTCTTTTAGTTCTCTAGAATTGGGTAGTTTCTTGTGCAACAATAAATAGGCAACCTCTTCAAATGTTGTATTTTTTGCCAAATCAACCACATCATAACCGCGATAAGTTAATCCAGAGCCACTGACTCCAACTGTACATATTGAAGTCTCTCCAGCACTCTGCCCTCTGAGACCAGCACCACCCATTTTTTTTCCACCCATTATTCATTCTCCTTTTTAAATAACCTATCAAGCTGTTGTTCATATTGATGATAGTTAAGAAAATCATATAACTCTTCCCTAGTTTGCATGCTATCTAAGACATTATGTTGATGACCATCATCTAAGATATGCTGATAAACATTCAGTGCGGCATTACTCATGGCCCGAAAAGCACTGAGAGGATAGAGAATCATATCAACGCCTGCCTTCGAGAGCTCCTCTTTACTAAACAATGGCGTTTTACCAAATTCGGTAATATTTGCTAGGATTGGCACATCTAAAGAATTAGAAAATTCTTGATACTGCTCAATAGTATTTAATGCTTCAGGAAATATCATATCAGCTCCAGCTTCTGCAAATACCTGAGCTTTTTCAACGGCAGACTCCATTCCCTCTATCGCCAAAGCATCAGTTCTTGCCATAATAACAAAGTCTGAATCTGTTTTAGCATCCACAGCGGCCTTAATTCGATCAACCATTTCGTTTGTACTAACGATTGACTTATTTGGACGATGACCACAGCGTTTCTGAGAAACCTGATCTTCAATGTGAATAGCTGCAACATTGCTCTTAATCATTTCTTGAACGCAACGAGCAATATTAAATGCCCCTCCCCAGCCGGTATCAGCATCTACCAATAGTGGCAAGGAAGTAACTTGTGTAATTCTCTTAGCATCTTCAAGGACATCCGCAAGAGATGTTATCCCAAGATCTGGAACTCCGAGTGAAGAGGCAGCAACACCTCCACCTGATAGATAGATCGATTGATGCCCAACTTTTTCTGCCATGATTGCGCTGTATGCATTAACAGTGCCCACAATTTGCAATGGCTTTGTCTCACTAACTAAATTTCTAAATTTCTTCCCACTACTCTCTATCATAGTTCCAATCTCTCTGTTGACCTGCTACTTAAACTAGGGTTTTAAACCTACACTGCGAAGAACTAAATTTATAACCTGCTGTTTTTTTTCTTCAAATTCAGAATCTGTCAATTTTTTTCCATTATTCAAAATCATGACTTGGTAATCAAAATCAGCATAATGTTGAGTAGTGGCCCAAATCATATACAGAAGGGTGTGTGCGTCACCTACGTTGACAATCTTTTCTAGCTCTACCCATCGATTAATTGACTTAACACAAGAATCAACCCATTTTTTTAATTTTGAGGACAATATCTCTTCCATTTCTGGAGCTCCACTAATAATCTCATTCGCCCAGACTTTTGATCCAAAAGGCCTTGTCCTTGACAAATCCATTTTAGCTCCAACATAATACCTAATTGCCTCTCTTGGTTCATCAAATGTATTGAATGTATCAGCAGCTTTCATCCAATCAACCAATATACTTTCCAAAACACATCGATAAAGGTTTAATTTAGTATGAAAATAATAGTGGATATTAGATTTTGGTAATTTTGCTGTATCTGCAATTTGCATGGTAGTAGAGCCTTTTAGACCATGCATTGCAAAAACTTTTTCTGCTGCAGCTAGAATAATGAGCTCATTTTCTTCACGAATAGTCTCCTTGCTTCGTGAGCTTTGTCTAGATTTTGCTGCAACAGTTAAGTTACCCATTCAATACTCCATCATTTGCTCATGAGACCTTCATAGGATTATTTTCATGCGTGGTCCAATCAGCAGGCTCTGAAGTAATCTCTTTACCAGTTCTAGGATCAACTCCACTCTCCATAGCAACCATTGTAATGCAATCAACGATAGGACAAACACTGACGCAAAGATTACATCCAACACACTCATTATCATCAACAGTAAATACTCTATTACCTCCATCATCAGAATATTTAATTGCCTGATGAGAAGTATCTTCACAAACAATATGGCATCGCCCACACTTGATACATTTCTCTTGATCGATGACTGCCTTGTCGACATGATTTAGATTTAAAAACTTCCAATCAGTAACTGATGGCACAGCCTTACCGATAAGCTCATCGACTGAATTCATACCTTTTTCATCTAAAAAGTTACTCAATCCAGTTTTCATATCTTCAACAATCTTAAAACCATAGACCATTGCAGCAGTACAAACCTGAACATTGCTAGCACCTAATGCAATAAAATCTACTGCATCTTTCCATGTAGTTACGCCCCCAATGCCAGAAATAGGAAGATTTTTTGTTTTTTCATTTCGCGCTATTTCTGCAACCATATTAAGCGCAATTGGTTTTACTGCTTCACCACAATAACCTCCATGAGTACCCATCCCACCTGTAGTTGGAAACATTGTCAAACTATCATAATCAACTCTCATTATTGAATTTATAGTATTGATTAAAGATACTGCATCTGCACCACCCTCAAGGCAAGCTTCAGCCGGATATATTACATCAGTAATATTTGGTGTCAGTTTTACAATGACAGGAACAGTGGCATATTTTTTACACCACTCAGTTGCCTGCTTAATATACTCTGGAACTTGTCCAACAGCAGCTCCCATCCCCCTTTCAGACATGCCATGAGGGCATCCAAAATTAAGCTCAAAGCCATCAATACCCGTATCTTCAATAATTGGAATATGCTTTGCCCAAGACGCTTCATTCATTGGAAACATGACAGATGCAACAAGAGCTCTATCTGGCCAATCTCTTTTCACTTGGCGCATCTCCTTAAGGTTGACTTGAAATGGTCGATCCGTAATTAACTCAATATTATTAAAGCCAATAACTCGACGATCATTACTCATCATTGACGAGTATCTTGGCCCATTAACATTAACGATATGAGGGTCCTCCCCCAAAGTTTTCCATGAAACCCCACCCCAGCCAGCTTCAAAGGCACGATTGACATTATATGCCTTATCAGTAGGGGGTGCTGAAGCCAACCAAAAAGGATTAGGTGACTTTATTCCCAAAAAATTACTTGTTAAATCTGCCATATTATGCTCCTTGCGTTAGCGTTTCGTTTATTGAAATTGCCGCCAGTTTGCCATCTTGGACTGCTGAAACTGTTAGATTATCCCCATCAAGAATACAGTCTCCACCAGCCCAAACCTTAGTCAATGAAGTTTTACGATTCTCATCAACAACTATTCTTCCTTTTTCTAGCTCTAAGCTATTATCAGTCAAACCCTCGGTAACTAATTTTTGTCCAATTGCCTTAAATACAACATCCGCTCTCAATGTGAGGCTTTCTCCAGTTGCATTTATGCTTCCATCATTTTGTGATGACATAACATCAAATACTATTGCAGATACATTGCTTTCATCAGAGATAAGCTGTTTAGGTGATAAATTATATTGAATTTGCACATCATGTTTTTTTGCCAAAGTCTGCTCATATTCACTCGCTGCCATTGCATTTTTATCTCTTCTATAGGCTATAGTAACTTGCTCAGCACCTAGTAATTTGCTTTGAACAGCAATATCTATTGCTGTCATACCCCCACCAATAACAACAATGTTTTTCCCAACCATAAGCTCATCTTTATTGCTGGTTTGTCTTAAATTAGCTATGTACTCAACCGCATCAATGACACCTGAAATGTTCTCATTCTCTAAATTCAATTGATTGACCGTACCTAACCCGCAACCTAAAAATACAGCATCGAATTGCTTTTGAAGACCTTCAAGAGTGATTTGTTTTCCTAGCTCCATCCCAGTTTGAATATTTATACCTCCAATATCTAGAATGTAATCAAGCTCTTGTTGTGCAAAATCATTAGTTGATTTATAAGCTGCAATCCCATATTCATTAAGCCCTCCTAGTTTATCTTTAGAATCATATACCGTTATATTGTGACCCAAGACTGATAAACGATGGGCGCAAGATATACCAGCAGGTCCAGCTCCAACAACCGCTATAGACTTCCCAGTATCTTTTTTTCTTGAAAATAACTTTACTCCATTCTCTAGTACCGAATCTGTAGCGTATCTTTGTAATAATCCAATTTCAACTGGCTTGTCTTCATGATCATTACGAACACATGCTTGCTGACATAACTCCTCAGTTGGACAGTCTCTAGCACACATACCGCCAAAAATATTTTCAGACAATATTTTCTCTGCTGCTCCCGTTAAATTATCACTCCTAATACTTTGTATAAAACCTGGAACATCAATATCTGATGGACAAGCTTTTGTACAAGGAGCGTCATAGCAGAAATAGCATCGATCAGCTTCAATTAATGCCTCTATTGGAGTTAAAGGAGCATGAAGATCTGAAAAATTATCTTCAATCTCTTTTTTGCTGAGGCGATGTGACTTAATATTCACTCCCTCACTTTTTATTTTGTTATTACTCATATTTTCCTCCGAAAAATATTTGACCATTTGGTCAAGTTAAATACGCAGTTAAACAATAAAAAATTAATCAAATCTTAACGTTTCACAGCTTTTGGTTTATTTTTCTCTGCCTGAACATCTAAACCCTGATAGAAGGAAGAGTAAGGAGGACGATCAACATATCTTCCAGCCCCTCTTTCAACTTTAAGCTCACCATTAGCATAGACAACTTTTGCTGCACTTATAGTGTGCGAGGCGCAGCCTTTGACCTCCATGCCCTCAAAAATATTAAAGTCAATATTCTGGTGATGGGTTTTAGCAGATATCGTCTTAGTTTTCTCTGGATCCCATACAACAATATCAGCATCTGCTCCAACAGATATACTACCTTTTCTTGGATAAATATTGAAAATTTGTGCTGCGTTTGTAGATGTTAATTTAACAAATTCATTCATATTAAAAAGCCCTGTGTTAACGCCATGATGCCACAAAACTTCCATTCGATTCTCTATCCCTGCGGTACCATTAGGGGTTATACGAAAATCATCTTTACCAGCTGCTTTTTGATCAGCACAAAAACAACAGTGATCGGTCGCAGTAGTCTGCAAGTTACCAGATAAAAGCCCTTTCCATAAAGCATCCTGATGCTCTTTTGCTCTAAATGGAGGGCTCATAACATGTGCAGCAGCGCTCTCAAAATTTTTATCTAAGTAAACTGACTCATCTACAAGTAAATGGCCAGCTAAAACTTCGCCAAAGACTTTTTGACCTGAATTTCTTGCTCTAGTAATTGCTTCTAAAGACTGCTTAGTAGAAACATGCACAATATATAAAGGGACTCCATATACATTAGCAATACTAATAGCTCGATTTGCAGCTTCAGCCTCAACTTCTGGCGGACGAGACAACGGATGTCCTTCTGGGCCAGTAATACCCATATCAAAAATCTTCTGTTGAAGCTGCGCAACCATTTCACCATTTTCAGCATGAACAGTTGGCATTGCACCCAACTCTAAAGCCCTATTGAAACTATTCACTAGTATTTCATCAGGGGCCATTATTGCACCCTTATAAGCCATAAAGTGCTTAAAACTGTTAACACCATATTTTTCAACTAGTGTTTTCATATCAGCGTGCACAGTTTCATCCCACCAAGTAATGGCAACATGAAAGCTATAATCAGCAACTGATTTCTCTGCCCACTCTCGCCATTGATGATAAGCTTCAAGAATGCTGGTTTGAGGAGAGGGGATAACAAAATCAATAATCATTGTAGTTCCACCTGCAAGCCCTGCAGCAGTTCCAGTATAAAAATCTTCACTAGCAACAGTTCCCATAAACGGTAATTGCATATGGGTATGAGGGTCGATACCACCAGGCATAACAAACTGCCCAGCAGCATCTATGATCTCAGCGCCACTCGGCGCTGAGATATTACTGCCAATTTCCTGTATTTTGCCGTCTGCACATAGCACATCGGCACTGAAAGATTGATCAG
>CALKDH010000107.1 GCA_938086805.1 uncultured PS1 clade bacterium
TTTGTTTTCCTCGCCAACTAGATAGCCAATTGCTCCACTTTCTTCACCATAACTCATGACGCAAGTAGGGCATGCATGAATACCAATTTTATGTTCAATTGATAGAGCTTTTAAATCATTTGAATCGCCAAGCGTGCCATCATTATTGACCAATATCTTAGGCACCAAAAATAAGGAAATGCCTTTAATTCCTTGTGGAGCATCAGGCAGGCGAGCCAAGACTAAGTGAATAATATTCTCGGCCATATCATGCTCACCCCAAGTGATGTAGATTTTTTGTCCACGAATTAAGTAATGGTCACCATTAGGCGTGGCTTTAGTTTTAAGCGAACCAACATCAGTGCCAGCATCACCTTCAGTAAGGTTCATTGTTCCACTCCATTCGCCTGAAATTAGTTTAGGGAGGTAGCGCTCTTTAAGCTCTTCGCTTGCATTCAGAGTGATTGCTTCAACAGCTCCTTGAGTAAGCAGAGGGCAAAGACCCCAAGACATATTAGCAGAGTGCCACATTTCTTGAACACTTGCAGCGACGACAAACGGGACGCCCTGACCTCCATAGGTAGGTGAGAATTGGAGTGAACCCCAGCCTCCTTCAACGAAGTGCTGATAGGCTTCTTTAAAGCCAGCTGCAGTAGTAACTTTTCCTGAGTCGTCTATTTTTAAGCCTTCAGAGTCGCCAGGCTTATTGATTGGCTCTATTTCCTCTTTTGCAAGCTTTCCGGCAGCTTCTAAGACGGTGTCAAGAATTTCAACTGTGGAGCCATCTAAACCAGTCTCATTACATAGTTTTTCAAGCTCAACAACTTCTTTCAATACAAAACCCATGTCTTCAACAGGCGCAGTATAGTTTGACATTACTCTCCTCCCAGGCTCTTAACTGAAGCCCTAAGCTCGTGCTTTTGAATTTTCCCAGTTGCGGTTTTTGGAAGCGGACCAAAAACAACTTTTTTAGGCCGTTTAAACTTTGCCATATTGTCTTTACAAAAAGCTATAAGTTCAGCTTCAGAAGCTTCTTGACTAGGTTTGAGCTCAACAAAGGCACAAGGTACCTCCCCCCAGGTTTCGTCATCCATTGCAACAACTGCAGCCTCCCCAACTGACGGGTGTTGATAAAGAACATTTTCAACCTCAACAGATGAAATGTTCTCTCCACCTGAAATGATAATATCCTTTGACCTGTCTTTAATCTGTATATAACCATCATTATGAATGACTGCAAGATCGCCACTATGAAACCAGTCATCAGCAAAAGCCTCTTTTGTTGCCTCGGGATTATTCCAATAGCCCATCATACAGGTATTGCAGCGTATCACAATCTCACCAATTGTTTCCCCATCATGGGGGACGCGATCACCAGTGTCCTGATCTATTACGCTAACATCCTCAGTCATAGGAAATCTAACCCCTTGTCTTGAGCTAAGTCTGGCAAGCTCTGCTGGGCTTTCATTCAGCCATGAGGCTTGTGGGGCAGCTTGAAGAATGTGACCATAGGTTTCTGTAAGGCCATATACATGCATAACGTTGAACCCAAGGGACATCATGCTTTCTAGAACTTTTGCAGGAGGAGGGGCGCCAGCGGTCATGACTTTGATTTCTCTATCGAATGATTTTTTAATTTCCTCAGGAGCGTTGGCAAGCATATTGAGCATAATCGGAGCGCCACCAAAATGAGTCACATGATATTCATCAAGTAAGGCAAATACTTTTTGTGGATCGAAAGATCTAAGGCAAACCACAGTGCCAGCGAGTGCAGCCATTGTCCAGGCGTGCCCCCACCCGTTGCAATGAAATAGAGGAACGGAGTAAAGGTAAATAGGGTGGTTAGGGAGGTTCCAGCCCACCACGGTGCCCATACTCATTAAATAGGAGCCACGATGATGATAGACAACGCCTTTAGGTTTTCCTGTTGTTCCAGAGGTATAGCTTAATGACAGAGGGCTCCATTCATCACTTGGCATGTTCCAGTCATAAAGTGGATCACCCTGGTCAACAAGTGACTCGTAGTCTACTATGTCACCTGAAACATCTGGAGCTGAGCCAGCAAAAGAGTCGTTAATTAAAACAATTTTTGGACTAACTGAGGCGATCGATAGCGCCTCAGAAGCAACTCCATAAAGCTCCCTATCAACAAAGAGAATTTTTGCATTGCTGTCATCAAAAATGTAGGCAATTGTTGGCGCGTCAAGCCTTATATTTATCGTGTTTAATATAGCTCCTGCCATTGGGATAGAAAAGTGCGATTCAAACATTTCTGGAGTATTGAATGCTAATACTGAAATCGTATCACCTGGCTCAACTCCAAAGCCATTAAGGCTTGAGGCAACTCTAACACATCTCTCTCTAGTCTGACTCCAGTTATATGACCTATCTTCATATATGACTGACTTATAGTCGCCATAAATATCAGCAGTTCTATGTAAAAAAGAGATAGGAGTAAGGGGGACAAAATTAGCAGGGTTTTTGTTCATTGGCTTAACTGTTAATTTCTTAGAGTAATGCCATTATCTAGCATGGCAACAATTCTTGCTTGAGTTTCTTGAGTTTGGGCAAGCCTAATAAATGAGGAGCGTTCAGCATTTAAAATATCTTGCTCAGAAAAAACTGTCCCTGCTGGACACTCTCCACCAGACATTATTCTTCCAATTTCAGTTCCAACAGTAACGTCATGTGGGGTAAGCATGCCTTTTTCATGGTTTACTTCAAGCCACTCTAGCATTTCTTGATAATGTTCAGATCCTGAAAGAGCAAGCGGCCTTCTTTCGCCAACTTTTTTTGTTTTATCTATTGACGCAAGAGCGGCATTTAATATTCGATCCCGGTTCATTTGAAAAGTATCACTAGGTCTGCTCATAGATAAAGCGAAAGCCTCTTGTGGTGAGTTGGCTTTTCTTCCAAGCCCAATATTCATAAATGATTTCCATGCACCTTTCTGAGTGTCATTAAGTTTTTCTGTCCATCGATAAAGCATCTCTTTACAGCCGCCACCTGCAGGGACTACACCAACAAAAGACTCAACAAGGCCCATCACAGAGTTGGCATGACTGATAACATGATCTGCATGTAATACAACCTCAAAGCCACCCCCGATAGACATACCAACAGGTGCAGCTATAACGGGTAGGCTAGAGTCTCTCATTTGAAGCATCGTGTTTTGAAAATAGGCAAGAAAATCATCAAGACCATCAAAGTCATTTTTTTCGAAACAGTTTCTAACACTCCAGAGGCTAACACCACAAGAAAAATGTTGAAAGTCATTGTGAATTATTACTCCTCTCAGGCCTTTATTTTCAGAGGAAGTGACTGCATCGGATATCATATCTAGGCTCTGACTGTCGAGAGCGTTTGCTTTTGAGTGGAACTCCACAATAGCTGCACCCTCATATTCAAACCAACTAGCGGACTCATTTGAGTTGATTGGAGCCAGAGTTTGCCGCGCCTCAGAGAATCGAAGAACACCTTTTGGCCTGACAATAGGCTTCAGTTCGCTAGAAATAGTTAGAGTGCTCAAGATTGAATTCGAGCTAGTATAAAACTTATTATTTAGGCTTTTTTCAAGAAAGTCAGGCACATCTTTTGAGCTAGTTTTAAGTCTTTTAACAAAGTAATTGATGCCAATTTCATCAATTAATTCAAAAGGCCCTTTCACCCAGTTATAGCCCAGCTTCATTGCGTCATCAATTTGGGTTACATCTTCAGTAACTTCAGGCACTAGTGAGGCCGCATAGGATAAAGTTTCAGAAAGCACATCCCAGATAAAGAGGCCATAGCTGCTTTGGTCGCTAAGGATGGAAGTTACTCCATTTTTTTCAGCATCTTCTAGGAGTGAAGTTTTGAGGCGCTTATGTTCAACATAGTTTCCAGTGGACAGATCTATTACCATTTTCTCATCATCAATCTGCTTATAAAAACCCTGATCATTTTTATTTCCAGTTTGACCATTGGCGATCATGTTGGATACAAACTCTATTGGCGCAGCATACTTATGAAATGCGTCATTTTCTGGCAAGATATTTTCGAGGCTTTTTGCCACGTCAGCCATTAGGTCAATACCAATTAGGTCGTAGAGTCCAAAAACTCCTGTTTTGGGAAGGCCAAGCGGTCTCCCAAAAAAAGCATCGGCTTCGGTTGGAGAGAGTTTGTATTCAAATGCCTTATGAAGGGCACACTGAATTGCAAAAACACCCACTCTGTTTGCAAGAAAGCCAGGCGTGTCTGAGCAAGGCACAACGCCTTTGCCAAGCTTGGTTTCGCAGAAAAAATCAAGCGTCTCCATCACATCTTCTTTGGTCTGCCCACCCCTGACTAGCTCTAGCAGTCTCATAAAGCGAACTGGATTAAAGAAATGAGTAATGGCAAAGCGCTCACAAAAGTCTTGAGGCATACCCTCAGTTAATAAACTAATTGGAATAGTTGAGGTGTTAGAAGTAATGATGGTAGATTTTTTGCAGTTTTCATGAAGTTTTTTGTAGAGAGCTTTTTTAATGTCAAGTCTTTCGACGACAGCTTCAGCAATCCAGTCGCATTCACTGAGCTCATGAAAATTATCTCTTGTATTGCCAAGATGTATAAGATCTTCAGCTTCTTTACTCATAATGCCTGGCATGTCGGGATCTTTGAGTCTCTCTAATCCTCTTAGGGCGAGGCTGTTTACATTTTCACCTTCAGTAGGAAGGTCTAGCAACCAAACCTCTATTCCTGCATTAGCAACTTGGCCAGCAATGCCAGCACCCATCGTACCGGCGCCAATGACGCCAACTTTTATAATTTTATTCATGGGTTTGTTTTTAAAATAAATGATTTAATGGCGTCCAAAGTGCTCTTTGGGGCCTCTATTGGAAGCATATGCCCTGCGCCAGAAATAGTTGTAGTTTCTGCTCCTAAAAGCTCTGCAAGCTCTAATCCAAATGTGTATGGAGTGTTTTTGTCTTCTGTTGCCACAATAACGTTTGAGGGGGCTTTAATATTTTTCGCACAGTTTATTCCGTTCTTATATTTGTTGCAAGCTAATAGGTCCTCAGCCAAAGGATTTGATGACATAATTTGACGCCCAATGCCAATTGGCTGCATTCCAGGCACTGCACTACTGCCTGAATGGGATCGAGATCCAAAGCCCCACCTCAACAGCATATCAGCAGCATCTTTTGTATTTTTCTGAGCAGTCTCAACAAGCGATTCATTCACAGGGATTGCTGAGGCACTAGCAACAGCAGTTAGAGATTTTAATTTGTCTTCTAAAAGAATAGCGGCTTCAAGGGCCACAAGAAAGCCCTGCGAATGGCCAACCAAGTGGATGTTTTCCGCTCCAGAGTGTTTAATAGCTTTAACTAGCCATTTGCCCATGCTTTCAATCGACTTGAGAGGCTCTCCTTCTGACAAGCTGTGTCCAGGCAAATCAGGCGCTAATACAGAGAAGCCATGAAATGCAAACCATCTAGCCTGGAGCGCCCATGATCTATGATCGAGACCACTTCCGTGGACAAAAACCACGGTCGGCTTTTTTGGATCAAATGCACAGCCCCCAGTGGCCACAAAAATATTTACTCCATCAACGACAATATTCATTACGCAGTTGCCTTTTCTACTGCCTTTAGACCAACTTTAAAATCATTGATGATGTCATTAACAGATTCGATTCCAACTGACACTCTAATTAAGTCAGGGCTTGTTCCAGAAGCCTTCATCGCCTCATCATCTAGTCGCGAGTGAGTTGTGCTTGCAGGGTGAAGAACGAGTGTTCTTGAGTCACCTACATTAGCTAAATTTGATGCTAACTTAACAGAGTTAATAAATGCAGCCCCTCCTTCTCTTCCTCCTTTAACACCAAAGCATAACATTGATCCAGCGCCATTCGGAAAGAGCTCTTTTGCAATGTCGAAGGTAGGGTTTTCAGGAAGGTCAGGATGGTTAACCCACATTACTGCAGACTGTTCCAGCAACCACTTTGCGAGCTTGATTGCATTTTTTACATGTTGGTTCATTCGAAGATTAAGAGTTTCAATGCCCTGAAGAAGTAAAAAAGCACTGTGAGGGCTCATGGCTGGGCCAAAGTCACGCATAGACTCCGCTCTAATTTTCATTGAAAGGGCTGAAGGTCCAAATTCCTCCCAGAAGTTTATTCCATGGAATGGCTCATAAGGCGTAGTAAGCTCAGGATGCTTGTTAGCAGCGCCCCAGTCAAAAGCCCCGCCATCAACAATGACCCCCCCTACAGCTACTCCATGCCCCCCAATCCATTTTGTAACAGAGTGCACTACAACATCGGCTCCATGATCAAATGGCTTACAAAGCGCTGGTGTTGCAAATGTGGCGTCAATAACAAGAGGAAGGTTGTTTTGATGAGCAATATTTGAAATTTTGGGGAGGTTTGATACCTCTAATCCGGGGTTGCCAATCGACTCACAAAAGACGAGTTTAGTGTTTTCCTGTATGGCTGCTTTAAGAGCTTTTTCGTCATTAATGGAGACGAAAGTACAGTCAATATTAAATCTTTTAAGGGTGTGTCTAAGAAGTGTCGCAGTTGAGCCATAGATTTGTGAGGCACTGACAATATGATCACCAGCAGAACAAAGGCTGACAAAAGTAACAAAAAGCGCACTCATGCCTGAGGCTGTACAAATTGCCCCAACACCTCCCTCTAGGGCAGCAATACGCTGCTCTAAAACGGCAACTGTAGGGTTGGTCATTCTGCTATAAATATGACCGCCCTTTTCAATATTGAAAAGTGCAGCGGCATCATCAACAGTTTCGAAAACATACGAGGTAGTTTGATAAACAGGGACAGCCCTACTTCCAAATGAAGGGTCTGGCTCATATCCTGAATGAAGTGATATTGTTTCAGGGCCTAAGAACGAGGACTTTCCCATAACTATTTACTTAGAAAATAAAACCAATATTTTCTCATAACTAGTAGCAGAGTTGTTTTGAAATTTCCTTGGCCTGCAGTATCAAAATTCAGGTCTTTGATTGCTCTTTTGTTAGCTTGCTTGTGATAGCTCAGAACGCATTTGATCTATTGTTTTTTTATAGTCTTTTGTGTTGAAAATAGCAGACCCGGCTACAAATGTGTCAGCCCCAGCAGAGGCTATCTCTTTAATATTCTCAGTTTTCACTCCACCATCAATTTCAAGCCTTGTCTGAAGGCCTCTTGAATCAATTAAGTCACGAACAACTCTTAATTTTTCAAGAGTTTCGGGAATAAATGATTGGCCACCAAAGCCTGGATTAACTGACATTAATAAAACCATATCAAGTTGATCAATAACATGGTCTAAGTGGTTAAGAGGTGTTGCAGGATTAAAAACTAAGCCTGCCTTACAGCCACTTTCTTTAATCAGACTAATCGTTCGGTCAATATGCTCTGAGGCCTCTGGGTGAAAGGTTATGTAAGAGGCCCCAGCATTGGCAAAATCAGGAATAATTCGATCCACTGGCTTTACCATGAGGTGAACATCAATAGGCGCTGTAACTCCATGATTTCTTAAGGCCTCACAAACCAATGGCCCTATTGTTAGGTTTGGGACATAGTGATTATCCATCACGTCAAAATGAACTATGTCTGCTCCTGCATTCAAAACATTGTCAACCTCCTCACCAAGCTTGGCAAAGTTTGCAGAGAGTATTGAGGGGGCAATAAGGTTAGCTTGTTTCATGTCTCTATCCACTAATTAGTTAGAAGGCTTTTTCCTGACATCTCACTGGGCTGATCAATGTTCATGAGAGACAAAAGGGTTGGCGCTAGGTCTGCCAGTGTACCAACATGAGGGCCTAATAGCGAACTTTTCTTGTCACCAATATAAATCAATGGAACCGGATTAGTTGTGTGAGCAGTATGACTTTTCTGAGTTATAGAGTCTTTCATTTGCTCTGCATTTCCATGATCAGCAGTAATCAAAACTTCTGTTTTTGTTTCTTTAGCCGCTTGGTGAATTTTTCCAAGACATTCATCAACAGCTTCAACCGCCTGAATTGCTGCCTCAAGATTTCCAGTATGTCCAACCATGTCGGTGTTTGCAAAATTACAGACAATAAGTCTGTATTTTTGAGAATTAATCTCAGAAACAAGAGTTTCGGTGAGTTCGAATGCGCTCATCTCCGGCTGCAGGTCGTAAGTTTTTACTTTAGGCGACTGAATAAGCTTTCTGTCTTCTCCAGGAAGGCTTTCTTCAACACCGCCATTGAAGAAAAAAGTAACGTGGGCGTACTTTTCAGTTTCTGCAATTCTAAGCTGTTTAAATCCAAGGTCTGAGATACAATCCCCTAGAGTATTTTTTACAGATATCGGAGGAAAGGCGCAATCAAGACCAAAGTCTTTTTTATATTCTGTTAGACAAACAAAATTGCACTCAGCAAAATATTCCCGATTAAACTCATCAAATCTGGACATTGCCAAGGCTTGAGTTATTTCTCTGGCTCTATCAGCACGATAGTTCATAAAAATCACTAGGTCGCCATCTTCTAGCCTAACAGGGCTTCCTATTGATGTTGGGGATAGAAACTCATCATTCTCGCCTAGGCCATATGCTTCTTGAATAGCTTCTTGCGCGCTGTTTGATTGACGCTCTCCAACTCCTTGAGAAATCAGCTTATAGGCTTTTGAAACTCTTTCCCAGCGATTATCTCTGTCCATTGCATAAAAACGCCCAGCTATTGATACAATTTTGCCAACGCCAATTTCAGAAATTTGTTTCTCTAGGTCATTGACATAAGTTGAGGCGCTTTTAGGCGGCGTGTCGCGACCATCAGTAAAAACATGGATATAGACCTTATCACAATTTTGCTGTTTGGCTAGCTTAAGGGCTGCAAAGATATGATCTTGGTGTGAGTGAACGCCTCCATCGGATACCAGTCCAAGAAGATGAACAGCTCTTCCTTTTTTGCTTGCTGAGGCAAGTGCTTTACAAAGCACATCATTGGTAAAAAAATTACCAGACTTGATTGAATTATCTATTCTTGTATAGTCTTGCTCAATAATTCTTCCTGAGCCAATAGTTAGGTGGCCAACCTCTGAATTACCCATTTGTCCATCTGGAAGACCAACGCTAATACCTGAGGTGCCAATAAGGGTGTTAGGATAATTCTCTAAAAGATGATTCCAATTTGGAGTCTCTGCAAGGGCAATTGCATTGTTTGATTTGTCACTCGAATAACCCCAACCATCTAGGATTAAAAGTAGTTTTGTTTTTTCCATCAGACTTGGTGCTTAAACATTAAATAAAAAATGAACTACATCTCCATCTTTGACAATATAATCTTTTCCTTCGGAGCGAAGCTTACCGGCATCTTTAGCTCCCTTTTCTCCAGAGTGCTCAATGTAGTCGGTGTATGAAATTGTTTCGGCGCGAATAAAGCCTTTTTCAAAGTCTCCATGTATTTTACCCGCGGCAACAGGGGCCGAGTCTCCAATATTAATTGTCCATGCTCTGACTTCTTTCGGTCCTGCAGTAAAATACGTCTGAAGTCCAAGAAGCCTGTATCCCGCTTTAATTAACCGATCAAGTCCAGACTCTGATTGACCCATTTCATCTAAAAAGCTCTGTTTGTCCTCGTCATCAAGTTCAGCAATTTCAGCCTCGATATCAGCGCAAACAGATACCACTTGGCTATTTTCTGAGCTTGCATAGTCTATCAATGTTGTGAGATGAGGATTATTTATAAACCCATCTTCGTTAACATTTGCAACATATAAAACAGGCTTTGAAGTTAATAGCTGAAGGCTTTTAATTAACTTAGTTTCCTCTTCATTAAACACTATAGATCTAACAGCTAAACCTTCTTCTAGTACTGGAAGAATTTTTTCGAGTAAGTTTTTTAGAGGCAAGCCCTCTTTCTGGCCCGCCTTTGAGTTTTTTATTGCTTTTTGATAGGCTTTTTCAGCACTAAAAAGGTCTGCAAGCGCTAGTTCAGTATTAATTGTTTCAATGTCATCCAAAGGACTAACTTTTCCTGACACATGAATAATGTCATCATTTTCGAAACAACGAACCAAATGAAGAATAGCATCTGTTTCCCTGATATTTGATAGAAATTGATTTCCAAGACCTTCACCCTTAGAGGCACCCTCTACCAGACCTGCAATATCAACAAACTCCATAGTGGTAGGAAGTATTTTTTCAGGTTTTGCAATTTCAGCAAGGTTTTGAAGTCGAAAGTCATTTACTGGAACAATTCCAATATTTGGCTCTATGGTGCAAAAAGGATAGTTTTCTGAATCTATTCCAGCCTTAGTGAGTGCATTAAAGAGAGTGGATTTACCAACATTCGGCAGTCCAACAATTCCACACTTAAAACCCATTATTTTTTCTCCAATGCTATGTATGAAGCGCCTTCATGGCGTCTTCAAAACTTCCTTTAACTAATAATTCAACAATATTGCTTGCCCTTAACATGCTCTCTTGAATTGCGCTCAGTTCTGATTTGCTAGGGGCATTTAAAACATATTCAACAACTTCATTTTTAGAGCCAGGATGTTCGATTCCAATTCGAAGGCGATAGAAATTTTGTGACCCGAGCGCTTTAATGATATCTCTTAGGCCATTATGGCCGCCATGTCCACCACCGAGTTTTAGTTTAACAACTCCAACAGGCAAATCAAGCTCATCATGAACAACCAATGTCTCTTCTGGCGAAATATCATAGTAATTTAAAAAGCTTTTTATAGAGCCTCCAGAATTATTCATAAAGGTTTGAGGCTTTAGCAGAAAAACTTTGTTTGAGTTTAGGCTAATGTCTGAGGCTTCACCAAAAAATTTTGATTGATTAGCAAACTTGGAGTCATGTATAGAAGCTATTGACTCAACAAACCAGAAGCCTGCATTGTGACGATGTTCCTGATAATTTTTTCCGGGATTTCCCAGTCCAACAATTAGTTTAATCATTACAGCGCTTCATTTTACGCTTGTTGAGTCAACAAGACTGACGATACTTTATTCGTTGTCGTCACCATCTTTTGAGTCACCATCTGCTGAGTCCGCAGAATCTTCTGCTGAGTCCTCACCACCCTCTTCAGACTCGCCATCCTCAATGATTTCTTCCTCTTCCTCAATTACCTTCGGCTCGGATACTGAACATACAGTCTGGTCGTGTGCCTCAACATCTTCATGTTGCAACGCATTAATAGTAACACCTTCTGGCAAGACAAGGTCAGTTAACGAAAGATGATCACCAACCGCAAGATTAGTTACATCTACGTCGATACCATGAGGTAAGTCTTTAGGTAGACATGATATTTCAACTGAAACAACAAACTGATTGAGCATATTGCCCAGCCTTAGTGCCTCGTTTTCTTCAATTCCAACAAAGTGAAGCGGCGTTGTAGTGACAAGAGTTTGTTTAGCATCTACCCGCAAAAAGTCCACGTGTGTAATGGTATTTTTTGCTGGATGGCGCTGAATATCTTTTAAAACAACTGATTCTGTTGATTTTCCTACCACTAAGTCCAATACTGAAGTGAATGTATTTTCATCTTCTAATAGGTGGGTAATTTCGTGAATGCTAAGTGTTACCATCAGCGGATCTTTCTTTCCGCCATAAATGATACTTGGTACCTTTTCTTCTTTTCTCAGGCGGCGGCTCGCACCTTTCCCCTGATCTTCACGCTCTGTTGCGTTTACAGTAATACTCATTTTGAGTTCTCCAATAAATAAAAAAACACCACTTCAAGCGGTGTAACTAAATTTGTCTATTTTGCGACCAAACAGACAAGGAGAGATATTTTACCCGAAATTCTTTTTATATAGCCAAGTTTATCTATCTAGACTTAAGCCAAAAAATAATGCTAATAATCGAGCTAGGTATGGCCCAAGCCCAAACGGATTGAGTGGCTAAAAAAGCTGAAATTAAAAGGAAAGAAATGGCAATAAAAATCGACCTTTGTTTAGAAGCATTTTCTTTTAATTGCATAGTAATTGCCTCTGTTTGTTTTTTTGAGTTTTCCGTCTTTAGGGCGCCACTTTCAATTTGCTTCAGGGCGTTAATTACTAACATTG
Organism: uncultured PS1 clade bacterium; assembly: GCA_938086805.1. Classification (GTDB taxonomy): domain Bacteria; phylum Pseudomonadota; class Gammaproteobacteria; order PS1; family Pseudothioglobaceae; genus Pseudothioglobus. Next base: position 11,985 of record CALKDH010000107.1, read on the forward strand.
GAATTTCTGGTAATTCTGAGACAATCTGAGGTAGCTGATCAGAAATTTTATTAAGCGTGCCTTTAAAGCTATATTTTTCTTTAGCTAATTTCTCCAGATAAGGCTTTGCTGTTGCCCAAAGATCAAGGTCTGGATATAGCGAACGCCCCAAGCCTTCTATATTAAGTAGTGTTTTATAGAGCAAAAGTAGTTGGGGTTGAACCTCCATGTCAAAACGTTTTGCCTCCTTTAAGAGGCTGAGAAGCACCTGTCCGAAAGAAATTTCACTTAATGGCTTTTCAAAAATTGGTTCGCAGACACTTCTTATAGCATTTTCAAACTCCATTACATTTGTTCCTTCGGGTATCCATCCAGACTCCAGGTGAACTTGAGACACTCGTTTATAATCTTGATTAAAAAATGCCATAAAGTTTTGGGCTAAATAATATTGATCAGCTTCAGTCAGCGTGCCCATAATTCCAAAATCAACACCCGTATACTGATTATTTTCTCCCACAAAAATATTTCCTGGGTGCATATCGGCATGAAAAAAATTATGATCAAAAACCTGGGTAAAAAATATAATTACTCCGTCCTCCGCAAGAGACTTAAAATCAACATTTTTCCTCTTTAAAGCTTCAATATCATTTACAGGAGTTCCATATATTCGCTCAGTTACTAAAACATTTGATCTACAAAGTTCCCAATGAACTTTAGGCACATATAAAAGATCTGAATTATTAAAATTTTTACCAAGAAGTGAAGCGTTGGCAGCTTCAACCATCATGTTCAGTTCGTTGTATATAATTCCTTCAAACTCCTGAACAGCTTCTTGTGGCCTCAGTCTTTTCCCATCAGCATGCTTTTCAGCAAGTTTTGCTAGCGAGTACAAAAGTCGAATATCTCTTTTAATTTGTTTTTCTATGCCTGGGCGTACAACTTTAATGATTATTTCTTCACCATCTTTGGTTACAGCAGTGTGAACCTGAGCTATAGAGGCTGATGCAAGAGGCGAGTCATCAAACGATGAAAAAAGTTTTGAAGTTTTATCGCCAAGCGCTTTTTCAATAATTTTTTTTGACTCTTCTGCAGGGAATGGAGGGCATTTGTCTTGGAGTTTTGCCAGCTCCATGCCAATATCGTCTGGAAGAAGGTCTCTACGTGTTGATAAAGTTTGTCCAAACTTAATAAATATTGGGCCAAGCTCCTCGAGTGCTAGTCGAATCCTCTCTCCTCTGGTCAGTTTTTTGCTGGGGAAATAATGCCATGGTGTTAGGTAGATTAGAGGACTGAGGCTTTTAAGAAAAGAAGTAGAGAGTATTAAATGATCTAATCTATATCTGATTAGTGTTCTCAGGACTCCTAAAAAACGAAATAAGCTTTTCACCTTCAGACCCTTCCTTTAAAGAATTTAGAGCGACTTGGGGCAATTAATGCTGTTGTTATTTCATCCTTTAAAGTACTAATGATTGAGCTATCATTTTTAATCGTAGCTTTCTTTATTTGTCTAAAGGCCTGTCCTAGTTGATGAGCTACTATATCACCTGTATATTGTGAAATAAGCTCTTCAATATCAATTGAAGATGAAGACAATAGGCTTGCAAGCTGTTGTGCAGTATTGACACTTCCATTGATTTCAATGTCTTCATTTTCAAGAAGCTCTTCCAATGAGGCTCCTTTGAAAATAGCTAAAAATGATGCATTATTAGTTATTAGTGAAACATCGACCTTTTTATGTTGGGGGCTGTCAATGACAAAAATACGCGAGTTTAGGCAAAGAAAAAACAAGGTTAAGTCAATCTCATCTACTCTAAAACTGACTACTTTGTTGTCAATATGAGTAAGGTCAGTGTTATTGGCACTAATAAAATGATTCAGAGATTTTTCAATAGTCAGGCGAAACATTTTGGTCAGGCTTTTATTGCTTTATGAAGCGCAACTATGCCCCCAGTTAAGTTGTGGTATTCACAAAATTCAAAGCCTGCATCAAGAACCATGTTTTTTAATGTTTCTTGATCTGGATGTCTGCGAATAGATTCAGCAAGGTATTGATAACTATCCTCGTCATTGGCAAAAAATTCGCCAAACTTAGGGATTAAGTTGAATGAATAGAGGTCATAAATTTTTTCTAACATCTGATTTTCAACTTTAGAGAACTCAAGAATTAACAACGTTCCCCCTTTCTTTAAAACTCGATGCATTTGTTTTAATGCCAAATCTTTATGTGTAACATTTCTTAGGCCAAATGCTATGCTTACACAATCAAAGGTATTGTCCTCAAAGGGGAGTGATTCTGCATTAGCCTGAACAAAGTCTACATCAATGATGCCATGATTTAAAAGGTTTTTTCTTCCTTCAAATAGCATTGAATCATTAATATCTGAAAGGATGACTTTTCCTTTAGGGCCAACTTTTTTTCTAAACTTTATTGCAAGATCTCCTGTGCCTCCAGCAATGTCAAGAACATGGTCGCCTTCTTTTACATTGCTGCTTGCAATAGTATAGTTTTTCCAAAGTCTATGGGTTCCCATTGACATGACATCATTCATGAGGTCGTATTTTCCAGCTACTGAGTCAAATACTCCTTTTACAAGACCTTGTTTTTTTTCAATATCGACCTCTTTGTAGCCAAAGTGAGTAGTCTTTGCCATTTTTACTTAGCTGGATAGTCTCTGAAATCAGCGCCAGTGTATATTTGAGTGGGTCTAAATATTCTGTTGTCACTTACTTGCTCATGCCAGTGAGCAACCCATCCTGCTGAACGAGCCATGGCAAAGATTGACGTAAAGTGTTCTTTAGTAAAGTTGAAGATTTCTGAGTAAAGTATGCCTGAATAAAAGTCAACGTTCGGGTAGACTCCCTTTTGAGATAATAGTTCATTACAGATACTTTCAACTTCGAGAGCCGTTTCAAAACGGTTAGAAAGGGTAAGTCCATTTTTCTTGATATAGGTTTTAATCATTTTTTCAAGGATGGTTGCCCTAGGATCCTTAGTTTTATACTCGCGATGACCCATGCCCCAGATTACTTGCTTGTTTTTAAGCCTGTCCTCGATCCATTTGCGTGCATTTTCAGGAGATCCAATTTCATCAAGCATTATGAGTACATTCTCATTTGCATTGCCGTGTAAGGGGCCAGCTAGGGTTCCAACTCCAGCCGCAATTGAGGCAAAAGGATTTGCAAGTGAAGAAGCTGTTACCATTGTGGAGAAGGTAGAGGCATTGATAGTGTGTTCAGCGTGTAAAATTAATGACGCATCTAAAAGGTCTACAATCTCAGGGTCGGACTCCTCTCCAAAACACATATACATAAAGTTTTCTGCATAAGACATTGTTTTGCTTGGTGGAATAGGGTCGTATCCTCTACTTATCCGAGTCCACATTGCAACCAATGTGCTCATATTCGAGATAATTTTAACAAGTGCATTTTGTGTGTAAGAGGAATCTGGTTCTTCTGCTCCAGCATCAGGATAAAAGGTAGCCATAGAAGCAATTGCTGTTTGGAGGACATCCATGGAGTGTCCGGTTGAAGGTAGAGACCAAAGCAAGTGGCGAATTTTGCGTTTTACCTCGTTGCGTTTTTTTAAAATGTTTTTGAAGTTTGTGAGCTCTTGTGGAGAAGGAAGCTCGCCATTCATTAGTAAAAGTGCAGTTTCTTCAAAAGAAGAGCGTTCGACAAGATCTTGAATGGAATAGCCTCGATAGGCTAGTATTCCTTTTTCACCATCTATTGAAGAGATTGCTGATTTCGTTGCGGGGACGCCTGCTAGGCCTGGTACATATTCTGTCATAGTTTTTCTCGCTAAATTGAAAAAGAAGAGCCACAACCACAAGTAGTTTTGGCATTAGGATTACTTACAACAAATCTAGCCCCCTGTAGGTCTTCAAGATAGTCAACTGTTGAGCCCATAAGATACTGATAGCTCATAGGATCAATTACTAATTGAACCCCTTTTTTGTTAACGCCACTGTCTCCCTCTTTAAGATTTTCATCAAAAGTGAAGCCATAAGAAAAGCCAGAGCATCCGCCCCCAGTAATATAAACACGAAGCCTTAAGCCTGGATTTTTTTCCTCTTTAATGAGTTGAGCGACTCTGTTAGCCGCGCTATCACTAAAAACTATATCAGCTTCGTCATGTATTTCTGTTGCTTCCATTGGCCACCTCTTGATCTTTACAACTCGAATTAATGTTAAGGCAAAAGTCCGATTTCTGAAAGACCTTCTGTTTCATCAAGCCCAAACATTAAATTCATATTTTGAATTGCCTGTCCCGCTGCTCCCTTGCCCAGATTGTCAATAACAGACATAATAATAAGCTTATTGCTATGCTCTACATACTGAACTGAAATCTGACAATAGTTTGAAGATTTTACTGAGCGGGTCTCAGGATAGACACCTTCAGGTAGTATTTTAACAAATTCTTCGTTTTCGTAGGCATTTTCGTAGTAAGCAAGAATATTTGCTTCAGAGCCAATTAAGTCAGCATAAATTGTCGCCTCAATGCCACGACTCATTGGTACTAAATGTGGAGTAAATGTAAGGCCTATTGGGCCTCCTGAAATAGACTCTAGCTCTTGTTTAATTTCAGGAAAGTGTCTGTGACCACTAACTCCATAAGGTTTAAAGCTCTCAGTTATTTCACAAAGAAGGGTTGCTTGATTTGCATTTCTGCCAGCTCCACTCGCGCCTGATTTACAATCTGCGATTATATTAGACGGATCTATCAGCTTATTTTCTAGGAGGGGTTTTAATGCAAGCAGAACTGCAGTAGGATAACAGCCAGGATTCGCAATTAGTCTAGCATCTTTAATTGCGCTTCTTTTAATTTCGGGCTGTCCATAGACTGCTTCACCTAGGAGCGATTTTTGAGTATGCTCCATTTTGTACCAATCAGACCAAATATCTGGATCAGTGATTCTAAAGTCCGCCCCAAGGTCTATAACTTTAATATTTTTTTCTAAAAACAAACCAGCGTTATTCATAGCAACACCATGAGGTGTTGCAAAAAAGACTATATCACATTCAAATAGTTTTTCATCATCAGGAAGCAAGTATGAGAGGTCTGAAATTCCATACATGCTCGGAAAAACTTCATAAAGTTTTTTGCCGTTAAGCGCTCTGGAGGTAATTGCATGGACTTCAGCCCCCTGATGTTGGCGCAGTAATCGCAAAAGCTCTATGCCTGTATAGCCAGAGCCACCAATTATTCCAACCTTGAGTTTCATTCTTCCTCTCCAAGCATCTTTTCAAGATAATGTATGTTCATTCCACCTTTTTTAAAAACCTTGTCGTTCATTATTAGTCTCTGAAGTGGGATATTTGTTTTAATTCCATCAATAACCATTTCATCAAGAGCATTTTGCATTTTAATGATGGCATTGTCTCGATTTTCACCATAAGTTATGACCTTTCCAATCATTGAATCATAATGGGGTGGAACATTATAGCCATTATAGATATGAGAGTCTATTCTAACTCCTAAGCCACCCGCAGCATGGTATTGAGTAATCTTTCCTGGAGAAGGCATAAATGTTTCAGGATCCTCGGCATTAATTCTGCATTCAATTGCGTGCCCTTTGATCTCAATATCTTCTTGAGTGAGCGATAGTTTTTCACCCCCTGCGATTAATATTTGTTCTCGAACAATATCAACACCAGTAATCATCTCAGTAACTGGGTGTTCTACCTGAACTCTTGTATTCATTTCAATAAAGTAGAACCGATCATTATCAAAAAGAAACTCAAAGGTGCCAGCACCCCGATATTTGATTTTTTTACATGCTTCTGCACAGATATTTCCAATTTTATCTCTTAGCTTTGGAGATATGCCAGGGGCAGGAGCCTCTTCTACTACTTTTTGATGGCGTCTCTGCATAGAACAATCTCTTTCGCCAAGGTGAATAGCGTTGCCATGTTGGTCTGCAAGAACTTGAATTTCAACATGACGAGGCGTTGTAAGAAATTTTTCCATATATACTTCACCATTTCCAAAAAAGCTCTGAGCTTCTGACTGTGTTAGCTTAATGGATTCAATAAGGTCTTTTTCTGACTCAACAACACGCATCCCTCGACCACCTCCACCACCAGATGCTTTTATGATGATGGGAAGCCCAATTTCCTTTGCAAGCTTGAAGCTTCTTTTTTCATTATCATCAAGTGCACCATCAGAGCCTGGAACACATGGTACACCAGAGCTCTTCATTGCTTCAATGGCAGCTACTTTATCGCCCATGACTCTTATATTTTCAGCTCTTGGGCCAATAAAAATAAAGCCACTTTGCTCCACTTGTTCTGCAAAATCTGCATTTTCGGAAAGAAATCCATATCCTGGGTGAATTGCATCTGCATGAGTTACTTCGGCAGCACTAATGATTGCTGGAATATTAAGATAACTTTTGATTGATTGATGGGGTCCAATACAAACGGCCTCATCTGCTAGTCTTACATGTTTTAAATCTTTATCTGCAGTTGAATATACTGCAACTGTTTGAATTCCAAGCTCTTTACAAGCTCTGAGAATTCTTAAAGCAATTTCACCACGATTTGCTATTAAGACTTTTTTTATTGTGCTCATTCTATAATTATTATTGGTTGTCCAAATTCGACAGCTTCACCATCTTTGATTAATATTTCAATTACTGTGCCTGACCTATCAGCTTCAATCTGGTTCATGATTTTCATAGCCTCGATGATGCCCACAGTGTCGCCTTGATTGATTTTTTGGCCAACAGTCACAAAAGGTTTGGCTGTGGGAGAAGGCGCTGAATAGAATGTTCCAACCATCGGCGAAATAATAGATTGATCATTTGATTGGGTCTCAGCTGGCGTAGCAGTTGATGTGGCAGCAGGGGAAGCAGTTGCTAAAGGCTGTTGCTGAATGAAAGACTGTACTGGTTGCTGTAAGGCTCCTTGTGAAGCCCCAAACCTGGAGATTTTTACAGATTCTTCGCCCTCTTTAATCTCTATTTCAGCCATCCCAGACTCTTCCAGAAGCTCCATTAATTTTTTAACTTTTCGAATATCCATCGATGCTCCTATTTATTTAATTAATTATTTTTTAGCTCTAAAGCTAAATTGTTTGTAAGTGTATGTTTTGGCTTAAAAATGTTAAGCTCAAGCCTAATAAAAAGTATCATTTTAAATGTCTAAGTTTAGCATTTTACCATCCAAATAGCATAAAATAGCTTCTAAATAGAAGCATTTAGAGGAAATTGTAATTTACTTATTTTAAAATATTTAGGTGGTTTGTCAGTTCTTTTGCGCTCACTTCGCCAATAATTCTATGAGATCTTATTTCTTTTCCATCTTTAAAAAATAAAATTGCTGGAGGGCCTACAAGAGAGAATCGAGACAATATAGATTGATTAGTTTGAGTGTTTTTTGTAACATCAACTGTATAAGTCACTGAATCTTTGAGAGACTCGCTAACCATTGAGTCTTTAAAGACAACCCTTTCTAATTTTTTGCATGATCTACACCATTCGGCATAAAACTTAATTACAAGTATCTTGTTATTTGAACGAGTTTTTGCAATTAATGAATTTAGTTGCGCCTCGTCTTCTAATATCTTAAATACAACGCTATTTGTCGAATCAATCTTATCTCCATAGATTATTGTATCAAAAGGCTGTTGTATGTCTCCATCACCTTTTGCTACAAGTAGCCATAACATCAGGCCATAGATTAGGATTAAGAGAGAAGTGAGTTTAAAAAACATATTAAGCAAACTCATCGATTTATTGAGGTTTTTAAAAACACCAAGCATAATTGGAGCTATTGTAAAAAGAAGTGCCCATAATATTAATGACACCAGTGGGCTGAAGACCCTGTCTAAAAGATAGAGCGCAACTGCAATCATTCCAAAACCAAAAACCTTCTTGACATTCTCCATCCATGGGCCAGCCTTTGGAAGTGCGTTGACCCCCCACCCACAAATTATAATTAGTGGAACACCCATTCCTAGTCCCATGGCAAATAGGCTGGCTGCTCCTTTGGCGGCACTTCCACCAGCAATAACATAGCTTAATGCTGTTGCAAGAAAAGGAGTCACACAGGGACCTACAATTAATGCAGACAAAAAGCCCATTATGCTAACACCTACAAAGCTTCCTCCAGACTGGGAGTTACTAATGCTGGTAAGCCTAGTTTGCAGGCCAACTGGCAATTGAAGATCATAAAAACCAAACATTGATAGTGCTAGCAAAAGAAAAATCAAACTAAAAACAAACAACACCCATGGAGTTTGCATCATTGCTTGTAAATTTATACCTGAACCAAAGTATCCTGCTGATGCGCCAATTAATCCATATGCTAGTGACATTGATAGAACAAAAGTAATTGACATTAAGACAGCATTAAAATCACTAGGCTTTTCTTTTTGTCCAATTATAATTCCAGATAAGATTGGCACCATTGGATACACGCATGGAGTCCAGGAAAGAGCCAAGCCAGCTAAAAATGCAGCAATAAATAAGGCTAAGCCTCCTTGTTGAAACTTTTCAGAAACTATCTTTTCATTATTAGTTTCCATGTTTTGAATTGGTATAGGGGCTTTTTTTGAACCCTCAAAGTCAACTTCAAGTCTATCAGTTTGAGGAGGGTAGCAGACTCCGCCTTCCCAACAGCCTTGATGGTCTATAGTCACAAGCACAGAGTCTCTTTCTGAATTATTTAAATCAACTTTAACCTCTAAGGGGGTGTTAAAGACACTCACCTCTCCAAAAAATTCATCATTTTTTGTTACTGACTCTGGAAAGTTGATATTTTCGATAGAGGCATCTTCAAAAGAAAACAAAATTTTATCTTTGTAGAGATAATAGTCAGGCTGAACAAGCCAGCGAACAAGAAGAGTATTGTTGTCCAAAAGAATAGCACTTAAATTAAAAGCTTTGTCTACGGGCAAAGGGTGGCTTACCTTTTGTAATTCTTTACCGAGTGTTATGACTGAAAGATTTTGAGAGCTTTCTGAGCCAAGTTCATTAGCAACAGGGACTTTTTCTGCTGAAGATTGGGAAAATAAATTCAGCAAAATCACAAAGCTAATTAGCCAAAAACGTTTCATAATTCCACAATTTTATCGATTGCGCTAATTATAGTCTAATCCTGTCATCTCCTATACTGGGTTTCTTTCAAGTTGGGATGTTTTGTCTATAAAATCAAATTGAAATAGTTATCTTTGTCTTTGTACCCCATGAATAAAAACCAACTAATAAGTCTTTGAAGGCGAAACTAAGATGAACTCTAAATTAATACCTTGGATTTTTGTATGGATATGGAGTACAGGCTTTATTGCAGCAAAATATGGGCTAGCGTTTGCCGAGCCTTTTACTTTGTTGATGTATCGGAATTTTTTGACGCTTTTACTACTATTTTTCATAATTCATGTCAAAAAAAGTCCTTGGCCAAATTCTAAGCGGCAGTTTGCTCATCTTATGGTGGTAGGTGTCCTTATTCATGGAGTTTACTTGGGCGGTGTTTTTCAAGCAATCCAATGGGGGATGCCAGCAGGTTTAAGTTCTATGGTTATTGGACTACAGCCTCTGGGTATGGCTCTTATGGCTGGAATTATTTTAAAAGAGCAGGTGTCCAAAAGGCAGTGGATTGGGCTAATTATAGGACTCATAGGCTTATACTTAGTTTTATTTGACAGGATAGATTTAACAAATGAGCTTTTATTTGATGGTTTTTCCATTTGGGCAGTATTTGCCGTCATAGCTTCTTTGCTTGCAATTTCTATTGGTGCGGTGTATCAAAAAAGATTTTGCAATGATATGGACTTAATTAGTGGGACATGGGTTCAATATTTTAGCGCTTTGCTATTATGTGCTTTCATTTCTGTTTTTTTTGAAGCTGGAGATATAGCCTGGACAAAGCCTTTTATATTGACCTTGGCATGGCAAGTGCTTGCACTTTCAGTTGGAGCAATTTTCTTGTTAATGACAATGATTAAACAGGGCGCTGCCGCGAAGGTTGGAAGTTATTTTTATTTGGTTGCACCCTTAGTTACAGTTCAGGCCTGGTTTTTATTTGACGAGACGATAGGTATAAGCGCTCTGGCAGGGATTATCCTAATTTCTTTTGGCGTTGCAATAACGACGTCACGAAATTTATTTAAAAATATCCAAAGTTAGAGTTCACCAGCCTCTTCTAAAATAACTCTGGCAATTTTAAAACACTCAACGCCTTGGGGAACTCCACAATAGATTGCAATAACATGCAGGATTGATTTGATTTCACTGACGCTAACTCCATTCGTTAATGCCCCTTTTAAATGAACTTCAAACTCATCCATTTTTCCAAGAGCTGCAAGCATAGTGAGATTCATCATTGATCTAGTTTTGGCATCAATTGTGTCGTCACCCCATCCAAAACCCCAGCACCACTCAGTCATTTGTTTTTGAAAGTCTTCATTGAATTCATCGGCAGAGTCCAAATTTTTTTCTACATATTCCTTTCCAAGCGTAGCCTTCCTTTTTGATAGTCCGAGTTCAAATAGTTTTTTATCCATAATTTACTCCAGTCATGTAGGTTAAGAAATTTTTACCTCATTATAAATGGATTACTCATAGGCTCAGAAGAGGTATTAATCCATGTTGTCTTAGTCCGGGTGTATTCATGAATTGCATCAATTCCTGCCTCACGACTTCCACCACTTTGCTTGACGCCTCCAAAAGGAGAAATTGGTGATATTGCTCTGTAGGTATTAATCCAAACAATTCCTGAGTGAATCTTTGCACTAACGCGATGGGCTCTTGCTAAGTTTTCAGTAAATACGCCAGACCCAAGACCATAGTCAGAGTCATTAGCCATGGCTATTGCCTCCTCCTCTGTGTCGAATGCAATAACGCTGATAACTGGGGCAAAGAGTTCAGTTTTAACACAGTCAAAATCTTGGGTTGGGCAGTCTAGAAGAGTGGGCTCAAAATACCAACCTTCTTTTTGTTGGCTAGGTTTCTTGCCGCCAAAAACTAAATTAGCTCCTTGTTTCACAGAGTTGTTAATCACTTTTGAGGCTCTTTCAATTTGATGAAGTGTTGCTAGAGGCCCCACCTGAGTTTTGCTATCAAGCGGATCCCCAACAACAATACTTTTCGCTCTTTGCTTAATGAGCTCGATGACTTTTGAGTGAATCGAGCGGTGAATTAAAACTCTTGAGCCGGCAACACAGCTTTGTCCAGAAGCTCCAAAGTTGCCAGCAATGATTCCATTAACAGCACCATCAATATTGCAATCCTCAAAAATAATCATAGGTGATTTTCCACCTAACTCCAAGCTGACATGAGCAAAGTTTTCTGCACTATTCCTTACAATATGTCTGGCTACTTCTGTGCCACCGGTAAAAGCAATTCTCGCAACTTTAGGGTGTGTAGTTAGAGTTTTGCCACATGGATCTGCAAACCCAGTAATGATGTTGATTACGCCTGGTGGAAATCCACATTCATCAACCAATTCAGCAAATTTAAATAATGCAGCTGGAGCTTGCTCTGAAGCCTTAATAACAACAGTATTTCCTGCAGCTAATGCTGGAGCAATCTTAGTAGCAGAGAGAAATAATTGTGCATTCCAAGGGACTATTGCAACAACAACACCGATAGGCTCACGTGTTGTAAATACCTGCATGTCTGGCTTGTCAATTGGGAGAACCTCGCCTTGAATTTTATCAGCTAGACCGGCATAGTAATAATAATAGTCTGCAACATAACTAGACTGGGCTCTTGTTTCAACTGCTAGCTTGCCGCTGTCTTTTGTTTCTAGTTCTCCAAGTATGTTCGCATTATCAGCGATTAAATTGCCAAGCCTATGGATTAATTTCCCCCTTTGTGTCGCATTAAGTGTTGACCACTCACCTTCATAAAGGGCTGAGTAAGCAGACTCAATAGCTAAGTTTGATTCTTCTTGAGAGGCGGCAGGAAAGGTTGCCCATGGTTTGCCATTAGCAGGATTTATTGTTTCGAATTTTTCTGAGCCTTCAGAAAATTTTCCATTTATGTAGTGCTTGTAATGTTTCATAATAGACCCAATTAATTAAATGCAGGCATAACCTTTTCTATAAAAAGCTCAAGTGATTTCTTTTTTGTTTCAAAGTCCATACTGCTATCAATCCAGTAGCTATATTCATCATAACCAAGCTCTTCGCAAAATTTGATTCTTTTGATTACCTCTTCAGGAGAGCCAATGATGCTGTTTTTACGCATATTTTCTGGAGAGTACATCTCAAGGTTATCCATTTCTTCTTCGGAAAGCTTTTGCATCAAGCCCTGCTCAACAGGGCGTTCATTTTTGAACCAAGCTCCAAAGTAACAATAAAAACGTGAGATGTCTTTAGCGCCCTGCAGGATTTCTTCTTCAGTTTCGGCTACAAAAGTATGGCGTAAAACCATAATTTTAGGTCGCTTGATATCTTTATGTTTCTTGCATGCAATATTAAATTTTTCCATAAGGGATGAAACCTCTTCATCTCCTAACCACAGGGGCGTTACTTGAACATTGCAGCCTTCTTTTAATGCAAAATCATGAGAGTTTTGATCTCTAGCTGCAATCCAAATTGGTGGGTTTGGAGATTGTTGCGGTTTTGGAGAGCTAGTCGTTTTTGGGAAGGACCAATGCTCACCTTCACCAGTATAATCGCCTTTCCATAACGCTTTAATTGCTGGCACAATTTCCCTCAGCGCATTGCCTGCTGAAAAAGGATCCATGCCATCAGCTAAGCGTTCATATTCAAAAGAGTAAGCTCCTCTTGCAATTCCGAGCTCAAGTCTTCCGCCTGAAATGATATCAGTCATCGCTGCCTCTTCTGCAAGTTTAATTGGATGCCAAAAGGGAGCAATAATTGTTCCTGTTCCAAGTCTGACATTTTGGGTTTTATTTGCTAAGTCAGTCAGATTAACAAACGGGTTGGGCGCAATGGTAAAGTTCATGCCGTGATGCTCACCATTCCAAATTGTTTTAAAGCCAGACCTATCAGCTATTTGACAGAGTTCAACAAACTCATCATATAATCTTTTTTGTGACTGCTCCTCGTCAATCCTTTCCATGTGAGCAAATAAAGAAAAATCCATATCAATTTGTCCTATTAGTTTTTAATATTATTTTTTGCTTATAGCTTCTACCTTGCCTTCGCTTTCTTTGCCAACAAAGATTCCAAATGCATTCAATTCCCTTTCTTTAATATATCTTTTAAGCATTATTCTACTCGCTTCATCACTAAGTTTGTCAAATGGAATATCATCAAATGGATAAAAGTAATCATCCATGTCTTCCAACGCCTCTTTAACCTGAGCACGGTAGTAAATTAAACTGGTTTTATCCTCAGCTTTTTCAAACACTGAAAAGAGATAATGCTCATTAATTGATATTTTAAGATTTTTAAGAATTCCCAGAAGGCTATCATTGTCATCAATGTGACCTAGCCTAGAGGCCGATGGAAAGTAGAGCGATTTATTTGTCTTATCTTTCAGTAAAAAAACTTTTTTGTGCCATTCTATTATTGCTCCAACAACTATCTTAGTATTTTCATTTTCCATCGCCAAGAGCATTTTTTGTTCAAGTCCAAGGTTGACATAGTTTCCTCTAAGATACATTAAGGGAGTCTTTGGACTGCTATCAAAGGCAATAATTTCCCCAATAAGAATCAAGTGATCTCCCGCATCAATTACTTGCCGAGTGTTGCAATCAAACCAGGCAACTGCGTTCTCAATAATTGGACTTCCAGTATCCTCAGTCCTCCATTCCACATTTTGGAATCGATCCTCATTAGGAGTTGCAAAGGTAGTTGAAATTGATTGTTGGTCCTCAGAAAGAACGCTTACAGCGAAATGCTTAGTGATAGAGAATGAATCAATATTGAATGATTCTTTGTCAATGCAAATTGAAATAAGCTGAGGATCTAAAGAGACAGATGTAAATGAATTAGCTGTAAAGCCTAAAGGGTTTTTATTTTTATCTAGACAAGAAACTACTGTAACTCCAGTTGGGAAAGACCCTAATGCTTGCCTTAAATTTCTTGTTTTGTCTTTATTCATTTTCTTCTAAAAAGTTTTTAATTAACATGTTTACTTTTTCAGGCGCAATGAATGCCATCATATGCGCCTCATTTTCTATACTTTTTGAGAGGCCCTTGGGAGATTCTTTCGCCATTTCACTGGACATTTTTGAATTAGAGTTTGGATCATCACCTCCAGTTAAGTATAGTACAGGCATGCTTAAATTGCCAAGCAAATTTTCAAAGATATAATCCGACTTTGCAAACAGTTTATAAGCGTCCCCATAGCCTTTGGGAGAAGCGCCCAGTAAAAGTTGACGAACCATATTTACTTTTATGATTTGATCAGGTTGAGTTTTATTTTTAAACCACCTACTCAATGTTTGCTCAATATTACCTATTTGCCCTGTCGTTAAAATCTTGTTTGCACGCTCTAAAACCTCTTTTCTTGCATTTAAAGACCTTTTGTAAACAATATTTAAGGGAATTAAGCATTTAACTTTATCTTGATATTTAAGACCAAATGCCACAGAGATAATTGCCCCCATAGAGTGTCCAATTAGAGAGAAAGAAGAGATGCCTAGTGATTCAACTAAATCATTTAGTTGCTCGACATAGTCTTTGATTGTAGGCGTTTGGCTAGAAGGTGGTGTTAGGCCATGACCCAGAAAGTCGTATGTGACAACCATATATTTCTTAGAAAAGTATTCAACTTGGGGGTGCCATATTTCACTGCATAAGCCGACGCCATGAATAAAAATAAGACAGTGGCCTTCTGAGCCATAAACAGAATAATGTGTGTTTGTCTTAGTAAAAAGACTGGTTGATCGGTCTGAATTATTGATTCTCAAGTCGCTCATAGGGTAGCTAGGTATTAATGTTATTAGATTAACCTTATGGGCACACACCTTTTTTTCTCACTGCCTGCCGACTTGAGCTAGGAGGAATATAGAGTATTAGCTCTTTGCTGTCAAGCAAAGTAAGTAATGGCTTTAGTGTTAAAGGATAGAAAAAACATCAATTTCATCGTTTTTCTGAAAAATTATGATGAATTTTTAATTTTTTAAAGCTTTTTATTCAATTTTTAGTAAAAATTAACAAAAAATTACTATTTTTTGAATAAAAACTTACTTTTTATTAATATTTTTAATAAAAATGCACGATTTTAATCAAAAAAATACAATTTTATCTAGTTTATAGAGTCTTTCTACTGAACAACAATTACCAGGGCCGGTCTAACCAGTCTTCCGTTGAGAGTAAACCCTGTTTGAACTACCTCTAGGACAGTGTTAGGTTTTTTATCTGGCATTGGTACCATGGTTACAGCCTCATGAAGGTCTGGATCAAATTTTTCATCAATTGGATTAATAGACTCAACCCCAAACTTTTCCAGTGTGCTATTAAAAACTTTCATAGTTAGTTCAAGGCCTTCGGTTGTATTTTCCAATGTAGCTTTTTCATCTTGAGCTGACTTAAGACCCATAGTAAGAGAATCACTGACTTCTAGAAGTGCTTTAACAAAACCTTCTAGTGCAAACTTATGTGCATTTTCTAGATCTTTTGTAGTTCGTCTTTTTAAATTTTCCATTTCAGCTTGCGAGCGCAACAATTTATCCCAATTGTCCTTGGCAGATTGTTGTGCCTCTTCAAGCTGAGATTCTAAATCTTCAATTTTTGAGCTATCTATCAAGTCATCTTTAGCTTTAGTAGAAGCGCTTTTTTGAGCTTTTTGTTCCTTCTTTTTTGTCATTGTGTTGTTAAACTAATGTATATTTAATGTGATATTTAGTTACTCTTTAGTTAATTTCAAGGCCTATGTTTAATTCAGTTGGCATTATCTGTAAACCAAATGATTTTACCAGTCAAAAAACTGCTTTGGAGCTTGGTGTGCTCCTCAAGAATCTTGGCGCTAGTGTTCTGGAGGATGTTGGGCAAATTACTAATGAGGCAGATCTCATAATCGTAGTTGGTGGTGATGGTACTATCCTAAACACAGCCAGGACCTATGTTGATTCAAATATACCCATTTTAGGGGTCAACTTAGGTAGGTTGGGTTTTTTGGCCGATGTTTCAGTTGACTCAATGGCATCTGCGGTAACTGAGATTCTTAATGGTGAGTTTATTAAAGAACAGCGATCTTTATTAAATTGTCAAATAGAACAAAACGGTAAAGTACTTTCTGAGCATTTGGCTTTTAATGAAGTAGTTATTCATCGTAATGAAACCCCTAGGATGATAGAGTTTGAGCTTCATGTTGATGAGGACTTTGTAAACAATCAAAGAGCTGATGGAATAATTGTTACTACACCAACTGGATCAACTGCTTATGCTTTATCAAGTGGTGGTCCAATTATGCATCCAAGCACAAATGCGATTTGCCTTGTTTCAATCAGCCCTCATACCATGAGCCATAGGCCATTTATTTTGCATGGCGAAAGTGAAGTAATTATTTCATTGTTGGATTGTGATGAAAGAGCCACTATTAGTTTTGATGCTCAGTCTTCAGTTTCTGCGTCTGAGGGTGTCTCACTTAGAGTGAAAAGACATGATAATTTTGTTCATCTAATTCATCCTAAAGGTTACGACTATTTTGAAATTATTCGGTCAAAACTGCACTGGGGACAAAAAGTTTAAAAACTATATAGTATGCTTGATAGTCTTAATATTAAAAATCTAGTTGTTGTTCAAGATTTAGATATTGACTTTAAGTCAGGAATGACAGTCATTACGGGTGAAACAGGCGCCGGAAAATCAATTATTGTTCAGGCTTTAGATATGATTTCTGGCGGACGTTCAGATGCCTCACTTGTCAGAAATGGTGCGACTAAAGCAGAAATAAGTGCTTCATTTATTATTGAACCAGACTCAAATGTATTGTCATATCTTGAGAGCCAAGATCTAGAAAACGACCTTGAGTGCATTTTAAGGCGTGTTATTCTTTTAGATGGCAAGTCACGCTCATATGTCAATGGAAGAAAAGTGCCATTATCAGTTCTAAGAGAGACTGGAAGTTTTTTGATTGATACTCATGGTCAAAATGAGCATCAGCTTTTGCTAAAGGCTAGCCATCATAGGACTCTTCTGGATGACTATGCAGGATCTCAAAAACTATGCAATAAAGTTAACGATATTTTTAATAAATATCAAAAAGTCAAAGATAAGTTATTTAATTTAAAAAACAACAACTCACTTCTTTCTGCACAGAAAGATTTGTTAATTCATCAACTGGATGAACTTCATCAAGCTGAACTATCTAAAGAAGAGCTCAATAGTATCGAGGATGAATATAAGGCTTCAAAAAATTCGAGTCAGATAATTGAGAAAATATCAAAATTGTTGAGTGCATTAAATGATGAAAACGGAGCAAACAATATCCTTATAGAAGGAGAGAGCATCCTGAATCAATCTAAAGAAATTGATTCGCGACTTGACTCTATAAGAGCATTAATTGCTAGTGCTCAGTTGCAGGTTCAAGAGGGCATTTATGACCTAACAGACTATCTCAGTAGAATAAGCAATCAAGAAGATTATTCTGCACAATTGGAGCAAAGAATTAACCTGTTTCATGATTTGGGAAGAAAGCATAATTGTCAAATTATTGAGCTTGTTGATATACAAAACTCATTAGAGAGTAAGTTGAGTGCTTTAGATAATTCAAATGAAACACTTGATCATTTAAATGAGGAGCTCACAAAAATTGAAATAGACTATTTCAATCAATCTGAGGCACTATCAGCTAAGAGACAAATAGCTAGCAAGTCGCTCTCAAAAGAAGTCACGACTCTTATGCAAAACCTTGGAATGCCAGGTAGTGAAATTATATTTAAGATGATTGATTTAGAAAAAGAAGTCAAGCCTAATGGTGCTGAAGATATCAATATTTATGTTAAAACAAATGCTGGCCAAGATTTTAAGCCACTTAATAAGGTTGCTTCTGGTGGAGAGCTTTCAAGGATTTCCTTGGCGCTTTCGGTTTCGGGAAGCAATACAGAGCTGACCCCTTCAGTAGTTTTTGATGAAGTTGATGTAGGTATTAGCGGATCAGTTGCTGAGATAGTTGGCCAAATGCTTAAAAAGCTTTCAAAACATTATCAAATTATTTGTGTAACTCATTTGGCTCAAGTCGCAGCGCAAGGTAAAGAGCACCTAAAAGTTCAAAAAACACAAAAAAATGAAATGACTTTCACTGATGTGATCTTATTAAACAAGGACCAGAGAGCAGATGAGATTGCAAGAATATTAGGAGGAATTAATATCAGTGAAAAGACACGAATCGCTGCAGAAGAAATGATTAGTTCAAGCTCGTAATATTTAAAAATATTGTCATTGAATTAAACCCCTCAAAAAGTTGAATTTTTTTTAACTTTGTACAAGATATATTGGGATTTCAAAGCTTGACTATTAAACATTAAATTGTATAATGTTGCGTTTGTGCACAATCAGGGTGGTTAAGTAGCAAGTGAAATCAGTTAGCTCGCTTATTCAATACTTTCTCCTTGTTTTAATTGTTATTTACTATGCCACTAATGGTTTTGTTCTTGCCGCGTTATACGGCGCTGCAGTTAGTATGAGCAATACCTTAATATTTAATTGGTATACAAATAAGCAAAAATCATTAGTTGATATTGATGCACAAAAAAGCTTTAGGATGGCGATAAATAGTAGTGTTACCAGAACATTTTCTCTTATCCTACTAGCTTTAATTGGGCTTGGTTTGTTAGAGCTTGATCCTGCAGCTCTGTGTTTGAGTTTGGTAGTTGGTCAAGTTGGTTTTATATTAGATAGGTTAAGGCAAAAATAATGGCAAGTGGTGAACTAACATCTGGCGCTTATATTAAGCACCATCTTCAAAATTTAACTTTCGGAAAATTTCCTGATGGTCATTGGGGTTTTGCACATACTTCCCAAGAAGCTTCTGATATGGGCTTTATGGCTGTCCACGTTGATACTCTTGGCTTTTCTTTTGTGCTTGGAGCCCTATTTTTATTCTTCTTTGCTAGGGCAGCTAAGAAAGCTTCAATAGAGGCTCCGAGCGGATTCCAAAATTTTGTAGAAAGTATCGTAGACTTTATTGATGAAAATGTTCGAGGATCATTTAATGGAAAAAACCCTTTAGTTGCTCCTCTAGCACTCACCACTTTTGTTTGGATAGTGCTGATGAATACCATGGATCTTGTTCCTGTAGATTGGCTTCCTGTCTTATTTGCTTCAATGGGAGTTGAGTACTTGAAAGTGGTTCCAACAACGGATCCAAATGCAACATTTGGAATGTCAATCGGTATATTTATATTAATCCTTTATTACAGCATTAAAGAAAAAGGATTAGGTGGATTTGCAGGTGAGCTAACATTACATCCTTTTGGAAAGTGGATGTTGCCTGCTAACTTATTTTTAGAGGGAGTGAATTTACTGGCTAAGCCAGTATCACTAGCATTGCGTTTATTTGGAAACATGTATGCCGGTGAGATGATCTTTATTCTAATTGCACTGTTGCCGTTCTGGATACAGTGGAGCCTGTCTTTACCGTGGGCTATTTTTCATATCTTAATTGTATTGCTTCAGGCGTTTATCTTTATGACCTTGGTAATAGTATATATGGATATGGCACACCAAAAAGAGCATTAATTTTTTTTAAATAGTTTTAATAAGTAGGAGCAAAAAATGGAACAAAGTATATTATTTTTAGCAGGATCTATTTTGATGGGTCTTGGTGCACTCGGCGCTGCTGTTGGTATCGGTATCCTTGGTGCTAGGTTTATCGAGGGCGCTGCTCGTCAGCCGGAGTTAATCCCAATGCTGAGAACACAAATGTTTATCGTAATGGGACTAGTAGACGCGGTACCTATGATTGCAGTTGGTATCTCAATGTATATCTTGTTTGCGGTTGCAGGGTAAATCGTAAGCTTTTTCAATAAACAAGGGTATTAGTTATGAATATTAACCTTACGCTAATTGGACAAACAATAATGTTTGCCATGTTTGTCTGGTTTTGCATGAAGTTTATTTGGCCTCCATTAGTTGAGGCAATGGCAGCTCGCAAAAAAGCTATTGAAGATGGACTTAAGGCGGCAGAACTTGGGAAAGAAGAGCATGCATTAGCGCAAAAAAATGCAGAAGACTTAATAGAAACTTCAAAAACTCAGGCGGCTGAAATTATTGCAAATGCCGATAAACAAGCAAGCGTAATGATTGATAATGCCAAGGGAGCTGCATCTGAAGAAGCAGACAAAATTAAGGCTCAAGCAAAGTCTGAGCTTGATCAAGAAGTTGTTAAAGCACGCAATGAGCTTAGAGATCAGGTTTCTACATTAGTCATGCAGGGTGTTAATTCTGTACTGGATAAAGAAGTCGATTCTAAAACTCATAAAGACATGCTTTCTAAGCTTTCACAGTCACTATAGGGCGATAAAATGGAATTATCATCAATTGCCAAGCCATACGCTCAAGCGATTTTTGAAGTTGCAGAGCAAAGTAACTCTGTTTCTTCATGGAGCTCTTTTCTCTCAGCAGCAAGCGCTGTAATGAGTGACGAGAGTACGAAAGCTTTTATTGCTTCGCCAGGCAAAAGCAAAACTCAAAAATATGATTTGATTGCTGCATTAATTGCTAAAGCTTCATCAAAAGAGGTTAGCAAACAGGAATCAGCATTGATTGGACTTATTTTGAAGAACGATCGATCAGCTGCTATTGAGAGTATTGCAGGTGCATTCGAAATGGCTGTTTCTAATGCTAATAAAAGTAAGAACTTTAAAGTTATAAGCGCATTTGAATTGAGTGAAAGCGAGACAAAAGCAATTATTGATGATTTAACAAGTAAACATAAAACAACAGTATCAGTAGAAACTAAAGTTGATGAAACTCTTAAAGGTGGCATCATCATAAAAGATGGCGACAAAGTTATTGATACATCAATTAAGGCAAGGGTTGACGCTTTGAGCGTCTCATTGTCTGTAAATTAATTTTATATAGAGAGGTTTGATATGCAATTAAACGCTTCTGAAATCAGTGATTTAATTAAGAAAGAAATAGAGGGCTTTGATTTTTCAGCAGAAGCTCGAACAGAAGGCACAGTAATCAGTGTTAGTGATGGTATCGTGCGTATTCATGGTCTAGCAGACGCTCAATTTGGTGAAATGTTAGAGTTCCCAGGAAATACATTTGGCCTAGCACTTAACTTGGAGCAAGATTCTGTAGGTGCTGTTGTCTTGGGAGATTATCTTCATATTTCAGAAGGCGATACTGTTAAGTGTACAAACCGAATCATGGAAGTTCCAGTTGGAAATGAGCTGCTTGGTCGTGTTGTTAACCCATTAGGTGAAGATTTAGAGGGCAAGGGAGATATTAAGGCCTCTGCAACAAGACCGATTGAGGTTGTTGCTCCTGGCGTAATTGACAGACAATCAGTAGATCAGCCTATCCAAACTGGTATTAAAGCTATTGATGCAATGGTGCCAATTGGCCGTGGTCAACGCGAGCTTATTATTGGCGACCGTCAAACTGGAAAAACTGCTGTAGCTATTGATGCGATTATCAATCAAAAAGATACAGGTGTTAAGTGTATTTACGTTGCGATTGGACAAAAAGCATCATCAATTGCTGCTGTTGTCCGTAAGCTTGAAGAGCATGGCGCTTTAGCCCATACAATTATTGTATCTGCTTCAGCTTCTGACTCTGCAGCGCTTCAGTATATTGCCCCTTACGCTGGTTGTGCGATGGGTGAATATTTCATGGAACGTGGAGAGGATGCGTTAATTGTTTATGATGACTTAACAAAGCAGGCCTGGGCTTATCGTCAGGTTTCACTTCTTCTGAAGAGACCACCAGGGCGTGAAGCGTATCCAGGTGATGTATTCTATCTTCACTCACGTTTACTCGAGAGAGCTTCAAGAGTTAACGCTGATTATGTTGAAAAGGTAACAAATGGAGAGGTTAAAGGTAAGACGGGTTCTTTGACTGCTCTTCCTATCATTGAAACTCAAGCTGGTGACGTATCAGCTTTTGTTCCAACAAATGTAATTTCAATTACTGATGGTCAAATCTTCTTAGAGACAGATTTATTTAACTCAGGTATTCGTCCTGCGATTAATGCCGGTCTTTCAGTATCAAGAGTGGGCGGTGCAGCACAAACTAAAGCTGTTAAGAAGCTAGGAGGTAGTATTCGTCTTGACCTAGCACAGTATCGTGAATTGGCCGCTTTTGCTCAGTTTGCATCTGATCTAGATGCTGAGACTAAAGCTCAGATCGATCGAGGAATCCGTGTAACAGAGCTAATGAAGCAAGCGCAATACTCACCATTAAATGTTGCTGAAACTGCAACTTCACTTTTTGCTGCTAACTCAGGAGCACTTGATGATGTTGAGGCAAATAAAGTCGTGGCATTCGAGGCGGCACTTTTGGCATATATGAATACAAGTCAGAAAGATTTGATGGATTCTATTAACGAGTCTGGTGACTACAATGATGATATTGCGGCAAAACTTCAGGCAGCGATTGATGACTTTAAAGCTAATAATACTTGGTAGACAGAGATGGCAGTAGGCAAGGAAATTAGGACCCAAATAGCGAGTATTAAAAATACTCAGAAGATTACTTCGGCTATGGAAATGGTTGCAGCATCTAAGATGAAGAAGGCACAAGATAGAATGCTTGCATCTAGACCATACTCTGAAAAAATCCTTAATGTTATTGGTCACTTAACCCATGCAAATTCAGAGTTCAAGCACCCTTACATGACTGCTTCTGAAGAAAATAAGCGTGTTGGAATTATTATAATTTCAAGTGATAGAGGTTTGTGTGGAGGC
Organism: uncultured PS1 clade bacterium; assembly: GCA_938086805.1. Taxonomy (GTDB): domain Bacteria; phylum Pseudomonadota; class Gammaproteobacteria; order PS1; family Pseudothioglobaceae; genus Pseudothioglobus. The sequence goes on from CALKDH010000107.1 coordinate 34,746, forward strand.
CTTAATACAAATCTATTTAGAAGTCTTCTAAAAGATATCGCGGCTTGGCAATCAGATAAGGTTGATGTTGAGCTTTGTACAATTGGTAAAAAAGCTACCTCATTCTTCAAGAATACTGGATTAACAATCAACTCTGTACTCACGGATTTAGGGGATACGCCGCATTTTGATGACCTTTTAGGTGCAATTAAGGTAATGTTGGACCGCTATGATGCTGGTGAGATTGACCAGATTATGATTGCTTACAATAGATTTGCAAGCACTATGTCACAAGTTCCGACTGTTAAGCAAATTGTTCCAATGGAGGTTACTGAAGAAGAAAGTATGGACCACTACTGGGACTATATTTATGAGCCAGATGCAGAGAGTGCGCTAAGCGCATTATTGGTTCGTTATATTGAAGCGTTAGTTTATCAAGGAATTGTAGAAAATATTGCTTGTGAGCAATCTTCAAGGATGATAGCAATGCATAGTGCTACAGAAAATGCTGGAGATATGATTAATGATCTTCAATTGATTTATAACAAGGCAAGACAGGCTGCTATTACTCAGGAAATTTCTGAGATTGTAGCGGGTGCTGCGGCTGTTTAAAGATTTAAAATAAGGAAAAGCAAATGAGTATAGGCAAAATTACACAAATTATTGGCGCTGTTATCGATGTCGAATTTCCATCTGACGCAATACCTAAGGTATATAACGCACTTCATGTTACTAAAGCGAACCTTACTTTAGAGGTTCAGCAACAGCTT
>CALKDH010000108.1 GCA_938086805.1 uncultured PS1 clade bacterium
AGACCAATATTTAAACCCTGACAGTAAAATAAATCTTGTTGTTGGATTTAATGGACAGGGCAAGACAAATTTCATTGAGTCTTTGTATTACTTAGGACATGGAAGGTCTTTTAAAACCAAAAACCTTAAGGATATTGTTCCATTTAATGATCAACAGTTAAAAATAACCGCTATTGTAGATGGAAAAAAAATAAGCCTAAACAAGACCAAAGAAAAGAGCCAGGTTTTGATTGATGGAAAAAAAATCACAAGTAACAGTTTTTTAAGCCAACTACTTCCAATTCAAATTATCTCTCCAGATCGCGGATTTGTTGTTGGCGGCAACCCAAAACTTAAAAGGTCTTACCTTGACTGGGGGGTTTATCACAACAATGACAAAACACTTAAAACATATGCTTTGTTTAAGAAAACCCTAAAGAATATCAATTTAATATTGAATAGCGGAGAACAAAACCAGCTTGATGAGTGGTTAAACCAACTTGCTAGACTTTCTGTAGTTATTACAAAAGAGCGAGAGACTTATATAGATAAACTCTCGTCAATATTAAATGAAAACTCTTCAGAGGAATTTTTAGGGTTAATCGACCCTCATCTTGATTTTGTGTTCAATCTAAATTCAGGCTGGCCAAAAGATCTGGATTCGCTTGATGAGAATAAAATAATCACATATCTTTTAAACAGCAAAAAAACACTCTTTAAAAGCAAACACCTAAACTATGGTCCTCACCGAGCAAGTGTTGATTTTTATTTAAATAATCAACATGAGGGTTATCTTTCAAGAGGGGAGCAAAAAAAAATGTCAATTATTTTTTGGATGCTTCAGGTTTTACTGTTGGCCAAAAATGGAAGAAAACCAGTTGTTCTTATCGATGACATTTCATCTGAATTAGATGAAACAAAAATTAAATCCATAACAGACTTTTTGACCAAAGTAAAAGTACAAATCTTCATGACAGACATAGGTAACAAAAAATTACCTCTGAGCGATCAAAATTCTACTAGCTATAATATAGAAAATGGCGCCATTACTAGGCTTTAGGGGTAAAAAGAGAATGAATTAAAAACCCTAAAAAATGTACATGATTTGGTGCTAAAGTTATTACCCGTGGTATAATAAATTTTATTTGAAAAGGGCAGATATGGCCGAAGAATACCAAGCCTCAAATATTAAAGTTTTAAAAGGTTTGGACGCAGTCCGAAAGCGCCCAGGAATGTATATTGGCGACACCGATGATGGTACTGGTTTGCACCACATGGTTTTTGAGGTTGTTGATAACTCGATAGACGAGGCATTAGCTGGTCACTGCTCAAAAATAGAGGTTGTTATTCACGATGACAACTCTATTTCTGTTACTGATGACGGCAGGGGTATTCCCGTCGACCTGCATCCCGAGGAAAAAATATCTGCTGCCGAAGTCATCATGACGGTCTTGCATGCGGGAGGAAAGTTTGATGATAACTCTTACAAGGTATCTGGAGGGCTTCACGGTGTTGGAGTTTCTGTGGTTAACGCCTTATCTGAATCGCTACACCTAATTATTCATAGAGATGGTGAAACTTATGAGCAAAACTATGTCCTCGGTGTGCCCACTGCTCCAATTCAAACAACAGGTAAAACTGAAAAGTCTGGAACAACAATTCACTTTAAACCAAGTGCTGAAATTTTTACAGAAACTGTTTATAAGTTTGAAACCTTGTCAAACCGACTTCGTGAGCTCTCTTTTCTAAACTCAGGCGTCCATATTGAGATTATTGATGAGAGAAGCGACAAAAAAGATGTTTTTGTTTATGAGGGCGGCATTACAGCATTTGTTGAGCACCTTAACAAATCTAAAAACCCCATTCACAACGATATAATCTCGATCGCCACTGAAAAAGATGATATTTCTGTAGATGTTGCTCTGCAGTGGAGCGACTCATATCAGGAGAGTGTCTATTGCTTTACTAACAACATACCGCAACGAGATGGCGGTGCTCATTTAGCTGGTTTAAGAGCGGCCCTAACAAGAACACTTAACACATTTATTGACGCCTCAGGTTTAGCCAAGAAAGAAAAAGCAGCAATTACTGGCGAAGACACTCGAGAGGGGTTAACTGCAATTTTATCTATTAAAGTGCCCGACCCTAAGTTTTCATCACAAACTAAAGATAAGCTGGTTTCCTCTGAGGTTCGAGCACCGGTAGAGTCCTCTGTTAACGAAAAACTGGGTGAATATCTTCTAGAAAACCCAGCCGAAGCTAAAATAATTATTAGTAAAATTTTTGAGGCTTCTAGAGCAAGGGATGCAGCCAGAAAGGCTCGCGAAATGACAAGAAGAAAGGGTGCTTTGGATATTGCGGGATTACCTGGAAAGCTGAGCGATTGTCAAACTAAAGACCCTGCTGAATCAGAAATATTCCTTGTTGAGGGCGACTCTGCTGGAGGCTCTGCAAAACAAGGAAGAGATAGAAGAACCCAGGCAATTCTTCCCCTCAAAGGTAAAATTTTAAATGTTGAAAAGGCAAGGTTTGAAAAGATTCTTTCCTCCCAAGAGGTGGGGACCCTAATTACCGCGCTGGGTTGTGGAATAGGCAAAGAAGAGTATGATATAGAAAAATTGCGCTACCATAAAATTGTCATCATGACAGATGCTGATGTTGATGGGGCACACATTAGAACCCTTCTTTTAACCTTTTTTTACAGACACTTCCCAGAGTTAATTGAAAACGGGTATTTGTTTATTGCACAACCCCCTCTCTACAAAATAAAGAAAGGAAAACAAGAGAGATATTTAAAGGACGATGCCGAGTTAAATGAATACTTGCAACAAGAAGCTATTCATGACGCAAGTTTATTTGTCTCTTCCGAAGCCCCCGCTATTCAGGGCGTTGCCTTAGAGAAAATTGTAAATAGATACTATGAAACAATTGGGGTTGTTGAAAAACTTTCAAAAAAATATGATGAGCTTCTTTTAAAATCTATGCTTGAGATGCCGAAGATAAGTCTCAAAGATGCCGATAAGACTAACAGCTGGTGCCAAGAGCTTCAGGACAAGATGAACAACAACAGCTCAATGGCAGAAAGCCATTCACTTGGTTATTCTAGCAATGCTATTACCTACATTATGAGAACTTATGGGGTTGAAACCAATACAGCTGTTTTAGATGAAGCTTTTTTTGGCTCAAAAGACTATAAGAATATCGAGAGCTATTCTAGCGAGGTAGAAAGTATGTTCACTAACGAGTCATACATTCAGAAGAGCTCAAAAGAAACAAAAACCCCAAATTTTTCTACTGCAATTGAGTTTCTCTTAAATGAAGCAAGGAAAGGACAGGGGTTCCAAAGATACAAGGGGCTTGGTGAAATGAATCCAGATCAGCTTTGGGAAACCACAATGAATCCTGAGACTAGAGTTATGCTTAGGGTGAAGATAGAGGATGCGATAGCTTCAAACGACGTCTTCACAACTCTTATGGGCGATGAGGTTGAGCCAAGAAGAAACTTTATTGAGGATAATGCTCTTAAGGTTGACAATTTAGACTTTTAGCTTTTCTTTTGTCTCTAACTTGAATTCAGCTAATTAAGGCTTCGAATTTTATTGCTGACGAATAAACTAGGTTTGTAAGATAATTGTTTAATTACTTACAAATGTTAGGGTTATGTCAAAGAAACATCCTGTAATTGCAATCACTGGCTCTTCTGGAGCAGGGACATCTACAGTCAAAAATGCGTTCAATCATATTTTTGATAGGGTTGGCGCAAAGCCTGTTATTATAGAAGGAGACAGCTTCCATAGGTATGATCGAAAGCAAATGGAGGTTGCTATGGCTAAGAAAAACAAAATAGGCAACAAGCACTTTAGTCACTTTGGTCCCGAAGCAAACCACTTTGATCTTATTGAAAAAACCTTTAAAGATTATGGGGAAAAAGGCTTTTGTAAAAGGCGCTTCTATATTCATTCAGACGACGAAGGGGCCCAGTTTGGAAAAATGGCTGGCGAGTTCACAGAATGGGAAGAGGTGGGTAGAGATAGCGACCTTTTGTTTTATGAGGGTCTTCATGGAGGGGTTAAAGATGGACCGATTGATACTGCAAAATTTGTAGATCTTTTGATTGGAGTTGTGCCAGTAGTAAATCTTGAGTGGATTCAAAAGATCCATAGGGATAAAGAATACAGGGGTTATTCTGCTGAGGCTACGGTGGATACAATTCACAGAAGAATGTGGGATTACATTAATTATCTAACCCCTCAGTTTTCAAGAACCCATATTAATTTTCAGCGTGTACCAACGGTGGACACTTCAAACCCTTTTATTGCAAGGGATATTCCTACTCAGGACGAGAGTTTTGTTGTTGTTAGGTTTCAAGACCACAAATACTGCGACTTTGTTTACCTACAAGATATGGTTGCAGGGTCTTTTATGTCTAGGCCAAACACATTGGTTGTTCCTGGTGGAAAAATGGGGTTTGTGATGGAGTTGATTCTAAGAGAACAAATAGAGAAAATGCTTGACCACTAACGCTTGCTTTATTGGTCTTTCACTACAATATTAATTAGTTTATTTGGGACAACAATCACTTTGATTATTTGTTTGCCTTTTGTGAATTTTTCAATTTTCTCATCTGACAGTGCAAGATCCTGTACAGCCTCATTGTCTGAATTAAGAGGCACCATGAGTTTGGCTCTTAGCTTGCCATTTACCTGAGCAATAACTTGCACGTTTTCTTGAACTAGAGCCGACTCATCAACCACAGGCCAGCTCGAATCAACAATTGCATTTTTTCCACCCAATAAGAACCATAAGTGGTGACAAACATGCGGTATAACCGGACTAAGACACTTAACCATTATCTCAATTGACTCCTGTTTTATGGCCATACCTTGTTCTGAGACATCACTATATCTTGAAATTGTATTGTTTAGCTCCATCATTGTTGCAATTGCAGTGTTGAAAGAGTGTCTTCTTCCAAAATCATCCCCAACCTTTTGGAGCGCAAGGTGCGTTTTTTGACGAACAAGCCTTTGTTCTTCGTTTAGGTTTGAGACATCTACTTTAGAACATTTAAATTCTTTTTTTGAGTCTATAAAACCAGTTACCAATCTATAGAACTTATTTATAAACCTATGCGCACCTTCTATGCCTGTGTCAGACCACTCGAGGTCTTGAGTTGGAGGCGCTGCAAATAAAATAAAAAGGCGTGCGGTATCTGCTCCAAACCTTGCAATCATTTCTTGTGGATCAACCGTGTTTCCTTTTGACTTACTCATTTTTGCACCGTCTTTTAAGACCATGCCTTGAGTCAGGAGGTTGGTAAATGGTTCGCTTGTTTTAACAATGCCTTCATCACGCAAAAGTTTTGTAAAAAAACGAGAGTATAAGAGATGAAGTATAGCGTGCTCTATTCCACCGATATATTGATCTACAGGGAGCCAGTAATTTGCTCTTTCATCTAAAATTGAATCCTTTTGGTCCACACAAGTATATCGCGCAAAATACCAAGAAGACTCAAAGAAAGTATCAAAAGTGTCTGTTTCTCTTTTAGCCATGCCGCTGCATTTTGGACAGCTCGTGTTAACAAAGCTTGTCATTTTTTTGAGGGGGGATCCTCCTCCATCTATAGCGACATTTTCTGGCAGCCTTACGGGAAGCATGTCAAGGTTTTCAGGAACAGCGCCACATTTGGCACAGTTGATAATTGGTATAGGGCAACCCCAGTATCTTTGCCTAGATACACCCCAGTCGCGAAGACGATAGTTCGTTTTTTCTTCTCCCATTGAAATGTTAGACAGCTTTTTACTTATAGCCTGAAAGGCTTCATCAAAATCTAGTCCAGTAAATTCACCAGAGTTAATGAGCACACCTTTTTCCACATAAGCTTCGTTGGATGTATCTACATATCCACTAATATCGGAAATAACATCTATAATAGGGATGTTATATTTTTTAGCAAACTCATAGTCTCTTTGGTCATGGGCAGGAACACTCATGACTGCTCCAGTGCCATAGCCCATGAGGACAAAATTAGCAATCCAGATTGACACCTCTTCTCCTGTAAGAGGGTGGATGCATTTAATCCCAGAGTCTATACCCTTCTTTTCCATTGTCTCCATGGCAGCTTCAGCTGTTTCCATTTTTTTACATTCGGTAAGAAAAGATTGAATTTTTTGGTCGTTCCTTCCTGCTTCAATGGCGATAGGGTGTTCTGCAGCAATGGCCAGATAGGTCACGCCAAAGAGTGTATCTGGCCTTGTTGTATAAACCGTTAGAGAGCTTGTATCATCTATCTTAAAGTTAATATCAAGTCCAACAGACCTTCCAATCCAGTTGGTTTGCATCATCTTAACTGCGTCTGGCCATCCCTCAAGTTTTTGAATGTCTGCCAAAAGCTCATCAGCATAATCTGTGATTTTCATGTACCACTGAGAGATTTCTTTCTTTTCAACTGGGGCGCCTGAACGCCAACCACAACCCTCTACTACCTGCTCATTAGCTAAAACGGTTTGATCAACCGGGTCCCAATTTACAACGGCTTTTTTCTTATAAACCAAACCCTTTTCAAACAGCTTGATAAAAAACCATTGTTCCCATTTGTAATATTCTGGATGACATGTGGCTAACTCTCTTGTCCAGTCATAGCCAAAACCTAACTCAATTAGCTGTTCTTTCATATGACCAATGTTTTCATATGTCCAGCCAGCAGGAGGAACCTCGTTCTTGATTGCTGCATTTTCTGCTGGCAAGCCAAAAGCATCCCAGCCAATTGGCTGCAAAACATTTTTACCCAGCATTTTTTGATACCTTGAGATAACATCTCCTATGCTATAGTTACGGACATGTCCCATATGAAGCCTTCCTGAAGGGTAAGGCAACATAGATAAGCAGTAATATTTTTCTTTTGTTGGATCTTCAGTTACAACAAACGAGTTATTTTTTTTCCAATACTCTTGAGCTTCTTTTTCAATTATTTTGGCTTTATATTCGTGTTGCATTATTGTGCTGTGATAAATTAATTAAGGCTCAGTGAACCAACGAGAGAGCCGACATTGTTAAGTCCGTGCTTATCTAAATATTCGCTTATTCCATCGTTAATTGATTTGCAAACAAGCGGGTCATAGAACAAAGCGGTTCCAATGCCCACCGTATCAGCACCAGCAATTATAAACTCTATTGCGTCTGCAGCAGTAACTATACCTCCTTGTCCAACTATTGGTATCTTGTGTTTTTTGCTAACCTCATAAACCTGATGAACCTTTAGAAGTGCAATTGGTTTAATTGCTGGGCCAGAGAGGCCTCCTTGATTATTTCCGATAATTGGTTGTTTTTTTTCAATATCTATGGCCATCCCCATAACGGTATTAATAACCGCCAGCCCATCGCTTCCTGCATCAATACATCGAAGAGCGTTTGCTGCAATGTCAGTCTGGTTTGGTGACAGTTTTGTGATAATGGGTTTATTCGTGTTCTTACGACATATTTCAACTACACGAAAAGACATATCAGGGTCATTTCCAAAAGCAACACCGCCCTCTTTTACGTTGGGACAAGAAATATTTATTTCTATCGCGTCGATATCTGTCTCATCGAAGTGTTTTGCTATCTCGCCATATTCTTCAACGCTTGATCCAGAAATATTAATGATAAACCTGGTTTCATCTTTGTCTAGAGATGGCAAAATGTCATTAATAACCGAATCTGTTCCTGGGTTTTGAAGCCCAATTGCATTGAGCATGCCATTTGGGGTCTCTGCAATTCTGTGAGCCTTGTTGCCAAGCCTTGGGGCTAAAGTGGTCCCCTTTAAACATACAGCACCGACAGAAGAATTAGAAAACCCCTTGATTCGGGTGTATTCTTCACCAAAACCCACGCACCCTGAGAGCAAAATGATTGGGGAGTTTAGTGGCATCCCACACAGGCTTGTTTTCAGATTATTTTGCATTCACAACATTATACTTTTATGGTGACTTTGGAGTTAGCAACTTGGTCTAAAATGTCCTCCATGAATGGAGTTTTTATTACTGGTAGCAATACAGAAGTTGGAAAAACCACTGTTGCAGTGGAAATAATTAAATTCCTGAAAAAAAGAAGGCAAATTGTTGTAAGGAAGCCGGTTGAGACTGACTGTGAAATTCTGAATGGCTCCTATGTTCCAAAAGATGCTATTAAGCTTAATAAGGCCTGTGCCTCTGAAGAAAGTCTGGACCTAGTTTGTCCTTTTTGTTATGAGTTAGAAGCCAGTCCAGAAGAGGCTAGTCTCCATGCTGAAAGACCTCTTGAGCTTTCTGATCTTGTAAAAGCTTGTCAGTCAAATGTAGGCAAAAAATTTGTTTTTATTGAGGGGGCTGGAGGCATCTACTCTCCTATTGCAAATAATGCGCTGAACTCTGATTTGGCTGTAGAACTTGGAGTGCCAATCATTATTGTCATTAAAGACGAGCTTGGAGCAATTGGCCAGGCGCTTCTAACCATCAATGCTGCTAAGACCCAAAAACTGGACATTGCCTGTATTGTTCTCAACGAAATGGAGTCAAACCACCTTGCAAACGCTAAAGCTTTAAGGGGTTACACTGAGATTCCAGTCCTAGAGTTTTCAAAAGACAAACAAGGGCTTTTTTGCTCTGAAATAGAAAAGTTAATCTAGAATTTTAAGACTGGGTTTTTTGTTATTTTCACCTTGGTCAGATTTTGTTGTGTCAAACATCATGCCTTCGCCATTTTCCTGGGCATAAATAGATAAAACAGCATCACATGGCACAACAATTTTTCGAGACTCCCCTTGAAAGCGGGCTTTAAAGCTTATTGAGTCGTTGCTGATTGTGCGACTAACAGTTGCAGAAGAGCTAATGTTTAAAACCATTTTTCCGTTTGCGTCATGACCTGGGGGAACAACTACACCAGTAATTTTTGTATTGATAAGCAAATAAGGCGTGAGCTTGTTATCCTCAATCCATTCGCAGTAAGCGCGAATGAGGTAGGGAATAACACCAGACATTTACCTGTTAATTGTAGTCTTTTTCAGCAAAAGTAAGGCTATCATGGAAGCCTTCTTTTTCAAAAAGCCTATTTGCATAATCTTTGATCGGCTTGGCTTTTTCTCCAAGAGATATTCCCAAAACATCAAGTCTCCAAAGAATGGGCGCGATACACACATCGACGAGAGTCATGGTGTCGCTTTTGAAATATGGCTTATGTGCAAAAAGAGGAAGTAGTTCTAACAAGTTTCCATTTAAAGTTTTTCTTGCTGAGTCGGCTTCCTTTTTGTTTCCATTGAGAATAGTGTCAACTAACTGATACCAGCAGCCATCTGCTCTCGTAAAACGATAGATTAAGAGACGCTTTTCGGCTTTTTCAATTGGGTCTACTGGCAAGAGAGGAGGAAACGGAAATCGCTCATCAAGATATTCCATGATTACCGACAGGTCGTAGAGAACCATGCCCCTGTCAAAAAGAGTAGGAAGTGTTTCACATGGATTAAGCTCCAACACCTCTTCAGGCATTTCCTCAAAGCTTACTTCTACGACCTCTCTTTCAATTGACTTGTGCGCCATAATAAATCTAACTGCATGAGATTCAAGCTCTTGTGATGCAGAGTAGAGAGTTGTTGAAGCGGGATTGGGTTTTGATAGCATAGTTTTTACCAGTTTAGTTTAATGTCTCCCTGTTCTTTGATTTAGGGAGGCGATGAAAGATTGTATCAGAAATTAGTCGCGACGTCTCCAAACGCCATACTTGACATCCTTCCAGTATTCTTTTTTAAGCATATAAACAAGAATAAACAAGACGCCCAAAAACAATAAAACCCATTTACCAAGCTGCAAGCGAATGAGCTTTGCTGGTTCGCCAACGTAGTCTAAAAAGTTTGTAATGTCCCGAACGCTATTGTCAAATTCAGTCTCTGACTGTGTGTCTTTAAGCGACCAGAGCGCATCAGGCATTGATGCATTTGCCAGGACTTTATTATTGACACCAAAAATTCTAGACTCGTCTTCGTAAAAGCTTCTTAGATAAGTGTATATCCAGTCTGTTCCTTTTGATCTTGCGACTAACGAGAGATCTGGAGGCACCCCACCAAACCATTTAGAGGCAGCATCTTCTGGCATTGCGGTCACCATAGTTTCACCCGGCTTGTTGCCTGCAAACATAAGGTTTTGTTTAACTAGCTCGTCTGATAAACCAAGGTCGCTTCCTATTCTGTTATAGCGCATAAAGCTGATTGCATGACAGCCAGAGCAATAGTTCATAAAAAGTTTAGCCCCATTTTGCAGAGAAGCCCTGTCCATAATGTCTGTGTCTGCATGGTCAAGATTAACCTTGCCCGCAGCAAGAGCGTTTAATGAGAGAGCTACTAAAGAAAAACAAAGGGCCAGAGATTTTAAATTTTTCATAAATTACTCCGTAACCCTTGTTGGCACTTCTTTTGTTTTTCCGATTGAAGTGTACCAAGGCATTAAAATAAAATAGGCAAAATAAAGCGCAGTTGCAATTCTTCCCAGTAATGCATATGTTGGGGTTACAGGCTTGAGTCCAAGCCAGCCCAGCATTACAAAGCTAACAACAAAAATACCTAG
>CALKDH010000109.1 GCA_938086805.1 uncultured PS1 clade bacterium
GGTGATGAAATCGAAATCGTAGGTATTAAAGACACTCAGTTGACAACTTGTACGGGTGTTGAGATGTTTAGAAAGTTGCTTGACTCAGGTGAAGCAGGTGATAACGTAGGTGTTCTTCTTCGTGGTACGAAGCGTGAGGAAGTTGAGCGTGGTCAAGTACTAGCAAAGAAAGGTACGATCACTCCACACACTAAGTTTGAAGCTGAAGTATATATCTTAAGTAAAGAGGAAGGTGGACGTCATACTCCATTCTTCAACAACTATCGTCCACAGTTCTACTTTAGAACAACAGACGTTACCGGCGCAGTTGAGTTGCCATCAGGCACTGAAATGGTCATGCCAGGTGACAATGTGAAGATGACAGTTGAGCTTCTTGCTCCGATTGCAATGGAAGAAGGATTAAGATTTGCAATTAGAGAAGGTGGACGCACAGTAGGTGCTGGTGTCGTCTCGAAGATTACCAACTGATTAGTTGAATTAAGACCGTCGAATTATTGTATAATCGACGGTTTTTTCGTTTTGGAAGATAGATAAGGCAAATAGGCAAATGAGCAATCAAAATATTAGAATTAAATTAAAGGCATTTGATCATCGTTTAATCGATAAATCAGCCGTAGAGATTGTAGAAACAGCTAAGCGCACAGGCGCTAGTGTAAGGGGTCCTATCCCTTTGCCTACAAAGAAAGAGCGCTTTACCGTGTTGACCTCTCCGCATGTAAATAAAGATGCGAGAGACCAGTACGAGTTAAAGACATATGTTAGGTTGATGGATGTTATAAGTCCAACTGATAAAACGGTAGACGCATTAATGAAGCTAGATCTTGCTGCCGGTGTAGATGTAAAAATCCAACTTAACTAATTAGAATAGAAAGGATTAAGAAAAATGGCAATTGCATTAGTAGGACAAAAAATCGGAATGACTCGCTTAATGTCAGATGATGGTTCAGCTTCATCAGTCAGCGTAATTAAAATAGAGCCAAATCGTATAGTGCAGACTAAATCCATTGAAACAGATGGTTACAATGCAGTTCAAGTTACGACTGGAAAAAAAGTAAATAAAAAAGGCGAAGCAAAAATTGGTCGTGTCAGTAGCTCACTTAAGGGCCATTATGCCAAAGCATCTCAGGAGATAGGGCTAGGACTTTGGGAAATGAGGCTCAATGAAAATGAAATTAACGCTATGCCAAATCTTGATATTTCCTTTTTTGGTGCTGGCCACTATATTAATGTAACTGGCCAATCAAAAGGTAAAGGTTTTCAGGGTGGTGTAAAGCGACATAACTTCAGTATGCAAGATGCCACTCATGGTAACTCTATTTCTCATAGAGCAATTGGTTCAACTGGTCAGTGTCAAGAGCCTGGAAGAGTTTTTAAAGGCAAGAAAATGGCTGGTCAAATGGGAAATGTTCAAGTAACTGAAGAGTGCCTTGAGGTATTAAGAGTAGACAATGATCGTAACCTATTATTAGTCAAGGGTGCAATACCTGGCTCAAAAAATGGCTTTGTTAAAGTATTTTTGTCGGATAAGAAAAATAATATTAATTCTAAGATAAGCAAAGAACTCTCTGAGAAACAAGCGGCTGATTTGGCAGAAGCTCAATTGGCAGAAGCTGAAGATGTAGCTCCAGTAGAAGAAGCAGCTCCAGTAGAAGAAGCTAAAACTGAGGCAACTGAAGTTGAAGGTGAAAGTAAAGATAAAGAGCCGGAAGCTTAACAAATTTAAATAGGTCTAGTGATGAAAGTAAAAGTATTAAATTTAAAAACTAACAAATCTACTTCACAAGAAGTTTCTGAAGATATTTTTGGTCGTGACTACAATGAATCACTAGTCCACCAGATCACTACTGCATATATGGCTGGTGGAAGAAGTGGAACTAAAGCTCAAAAAAATCGTTCAGCAGTCAGTGGTGGTGGAAAGAAGCCATGGAAACAAAAAGGAACTGGTCGTGCGAGAGCTGGAACTTCAAGAGGTCCTATCTGGAGAAGTGGTGGAGTAACCTTTGCTGCTCAGCCACGTAATTACTCTCAAAAAGTAAACAAAAAAATGTACAAGGGTGCAATCAGTGTAATTCTTTCAGAATTACTTCGTAAAGACCGCTTAAAAGTTGTATCAGATCTAGAAATTAAAGAACCTAAAACAAAAAATATTACCTCACTAATGAAATCCTTAGATTTAAAAGACGCTCTTTTAATGACAGATGAGCTAGATGAGAATTTGTATTTATCTTCTCGTAATTTGTACCATGTTGGCGTTTGTGATACTCAAAGTATTGATCCAGTAAGTTTAATTGGTTATGAAAATGTAGTCCTTACAAAGGCTGCATTGAAGAAAGTAGAGGCAATGTTATGAATCAAGAAAAAGTACTAAGTGTCCTTTTAGGGCCAATTGTTTCTGAAAAGACTACTTTGGCAACAGCCAACAACCAATATGTCTTTAAGGTAAGAACAGACAGCAACAAAAGAGAAATCTCTGCAGCTGTTGAAGAATTATTTGGTGTTACTGTTGAGGCTGTAACTACCTCTAATGTAAAAGGAAAAAAGAAAATTTATAGAGGCAAAAAAGGACAGCGAGTTAATTGGAAAAAAGCAGTCGTTAAAGTATCTGAAGGTCAGATGATTGACGCTACTGCATCATAGAGAATTTATTATGGCAACAGTAATTAAAAGAAAACCAACTTCACCCGGCAGACGTTTTGTTGTAAGCGTCGTTGATAATGATCTGCATAAAGGCAAGCCATTTGCTGCATTAACTGAGAGCAAAAATAGAATTAACGGAAGAAACAACCGTGGAAAGATTACTGTCAGGCATAGAGGTGGAGGTCATAAGCAAAGATATCGTATTATTGATTTCAAAAGAAATAAAGATGATATTCAAGCAACTGTAGAGAGAATTGAGTATGACCCAAATAGAAGTGCAAACATTGCCCTTGTTTTATATGCCGATGGTGAGCGTCGCTACATTATTGCTCCTAAAGGCCTCAAATCAGGTGACAAGATTATTTCTGGTAACTCTGTTGCTATTCAGAAAGGGAACTCTCTTCCTCTAAGCAATATTCCGCTTGGAAGTGTGATTCATTGTGTTGAATTAAAGCCAAAAAAAGGTGCTCAAATTGCTAGAAGCGCTGGAACTTCTGTTCAGTTGGTGGCTAAAGAAGGAAATTATGTAACAATCAGGCTTCGCTCTGGAGAAGTCAGAAAAGTTTTAGCTGATTGTCGTGCTACATTAGGTGAGGTTTCTAAATCAGAGCATAGTTTAAGAAAACTTGGAAAGGCGGGTGCTACTCGCTGGAGAGGTTTTAGGCCTACAGTCAGAGGTGTTGTTATGAATCCAGTTGATCATCCACATGGTGGTGGTGAAGGTAAGACGAGTGGAGGAAGACACCCTGTTTCACCTTGGGGTACACCGACTAAAGGTTATAAAACTAGAACTAATAAGCGTACTGATAAATTAATAGTACGAAGAAGAAAATAAAGGGTAATTATGGCAAGATCACTTAGAAAAGGTCCATTTGTAGACGAGCACTTAATTCAAAAAGTAATGAAGGCTCAAGATAGTAATGATAGAAAACCTATTAAAACATGGTCACGTCGTTCGGTAATTGTTCCTGAAATGATTGGTCTTACAATTGCAGTTCATAATGGCCGAGTTCATGTTCCTGTTTCTATCAACGAGAATATGATTGGACATAAGTTGGGTGAATTTGCCGTAACAAGAACATTTAAAAGTCACTCAGGTGACCGTAAATAGTATTAGCAAAGGGTTTAGAAAATGAAAGAAGTTAAAGCAATTCATAAGTATGCAAAAATCTCCCCTTTCAAGGTGAGATTAATTGCTGATCAAATAAGGAACAAGCCTGTAGAGGAGGCTTTAAACATTTTGACATTTAGCAATAAGAAAGCTGCAGTCTTAGTCAAAAAAGTTTTAAGTTCTGCAATTTCTAATGCTGAGCATAATGACGGTCTTGATATTGATGAGTTAAAAGTAAGCAGTGTCTTCGTTAATGAAGGCTCAACAATGAAACGAATTCGCCCTAGAGCTAAGGGAAGAGCAAATCGAATTCTTAAACGAACCAGCCACATTAGTGTCGGCGTAAGCGAGTAAATAATTATGGGTCAAAAAGTAAATCCAGTAGGTATCAGGTTAGGAATTGTAAAGGATTGGGATTCTAAGTGGTATGCCAACAGTAAAGATTATTCTGAGTATTTGTTATCTGATATTGCAGTAAGAGACTTCTTATTTAAAGAATTGACTTCAGCATCCGTTAGTCGCATCTCTATTGAGAGACTCTCTAACACTGCAAAGGTTATTATTCATACTGCAAGACCTGGAATCGTTATTGGTAAAAAAGGTGCTGACATTGAAAGACTAAAGAACATTGTTTCAGAAAAGATGGGTGTGCCTGTTCATATAAGTATTGAAGAGGTTAAACAACCTGAGTTAGACGCACGTTTGGTTGCTGAAAATATTGCTCAACAATTAGAAAAACGTGTGATGTACAGACGTGCAGTTAAGAGAGTTCTTGGTAATGCAACGAGATTAGGCGCACTTGGTATTAAAGTCATGGTAAGTGGTCGACTTAACGGTGCTGAAATTGCTCGTTCTGAATGGTATCGTGAGGGAAGAGTGCCTCTCCATACTTTTAGAGCTGATGTTGATTATAGTAGTTTTAGAGCCAATACTCAGTATGGTGTTATAGGCATTAAAGTTTGGATTTTTAAGGGTGAGATTCTCGACCATAATAAAGGCACCATTGAAGAAGTATCAAAGCGTGGTGCTACAAAACAAATAGGCAAGAAGTAAAGGAATAAAGCGATGTTACAACCTAAACGTACAAAATATAGAAAGATTATGAAAAGCCGCAACCGCGGTTTAGCTGCTGGTCATAACGTCAGCTTTGGTGAAATTGGACTTCAAGCTACGGGCAGGTGTCGAATGACTGCAAGACAAATTGAGGCGGCAAGACGAGCAATGACTAGACATGTAAAACGTCAGGGGAAGATATGGATTCGTGTTTTTCCAGATAAACCTATTACTAAGAAGCCACTTGAGGTTCGAATGGGTAAAGGTAAAGGTAGTGTTGAATATTGGGTTGCTCAAATTAAGCCCGGACAGATGTTATTTGAAATGCAGGGTGTGGATGAAGTTGTAGCCAGAGAGGCTTTTGAGCTTGCTGCAGCAAAACTCCCAGTTAAAACGACAGTTATTAAACGGACAATAATGTAATGGATGTTAAAGAATTAAGAGATCAAGACGTGACTCAGTTAAATGAGCAGCTTATTACTTTGCTTAAAGAGCACTTTGAGCTGCGCATGCAAAAAAGCACGTCGCAATTAACTGATTTATCAAAGCTTGGTAAAACAAAAAAAGCGATTGCACAAATTAAAACAATTATTAACGAGAAAAGCTCATGAGTGAAACTAACACGGTAGAAAGAGTCCTTACAGGAAAAGTTGTGAGCAATAGTCGCGATAAAACAATTGCTGTTTTAGTTGAGCGTAAAGTGCGTCATCCAATTTATAAAAAATACATTAAGCGAAGCACAAAAGTTCATGCACATGATGAAAAAAATGAGTGTGGTCTTGGTGATGTTGTAAGAGTTTCTGAATCAAAGCCATTTTCTAAAACAAAGAATTGGGCATTGGTAGAAGTTGTTGAAAAATCTGTGAGTATTGATTAGATAGTCGCTTTTAAGAGAGAAAGAATATGATTCAAATGCAAACAAAATTAAATATAGCTGATAACAGTGGCGGTGTTAGAGCTATGTGTATTAAAGTGCTTGGTGGTTCTAAAAGACGCTATGCAAACATAGGCGATGTTATCAAAGTAAGTATCAAGGAAGCTTCACCTCGTGGCAAGGTTAAAAAAGGTGATGTATATGATGCGGTCGTTGTTCGAACTGCTCAAGGTGTTCGTCGTAAAGATGGCTCTCGTATTCGTTTTGATACTAATGCAGTAGTCCTTCTCAATACTAAGTTAGAGCCTATTGGTACGCGTATTTTTGGGCCAGTTACTCGTGAATTAAGGGGCGCTCAGTTTATGAAAATTGTTTCACTTGCGCCAGAGGTGTTGTAATGATGAAAATTAAACAAAATGATGAAGTAATCGTCATTGCTGGAAAAGATAAAGGCTCTGTTGGTACGGTGACTAAAGTGCTTGGAGAAAAGTTGATTGTTGAAGGTTATAACTTAGCAAAAAAACACGTCCGCCCTAACCCTCAAGAAGGTATCCAAGGTGGAATAGAAGAAAAAGAAATGCCGTTGAGTATTTCGAATGTTGCAATCTACAATCCTACTACTAAAAAGGCTGATCGTATCGGCATAAGGGTTAATGATGAAGGCGTTAAAGAAAGATTTTTTAAATCAAACGGTGAAACCGTAATTTGATGAAACGAATAAGTAGGTGATAAGTGGCTAGATTACAAGAACAATATAAAAATGAAATTATCCCTAAGCTTCAAAAAGAGCTTGGAGTTTCTAATACAATGTCTGTACCCAAAATTGAAAAAATTACAATCAATATGGGACTTGGCAAAGCTCTAGGAGATAAAAAGGTATTAGAAAGCGCTTTAGAAGAGTTGGGTTTAATCTCTTCTCAGAAACCGGTAACGTGTTTAGCAAGGAAATCAGTTGCTAGTTTCAAGTTAAGAGAAGGTAATGCTATTGGTTGTAAGGTGACTCTTAGAAAAGAGAGAATGTATGAATTTCTTGACCGACTAGTTAATGTTGCTATTCCACGTATTAGAGATTTCCGAGGATTAAATGATAAATCCTTTGATGGCAAAGGTAATTACAACATGGGAATTACAGAACAAATTGTATTTCCTGAAATTGAATTTGAAAAGGTAACAAGCGTGCGAGGAATGGATATAGCTATTACCACAAACGCACAAAATGATGAAGATGCTAAGAAACTATTAGCGATGTTTAATTTCCCATTTAAAGGAGGAAATAATGGCTAAAAAGTCTATGATACATAGAGATGTAAAGCGAGCTAAGTTGGTCGAAAAATATAAAGAGAAGCGCCTTGAATTAAAAAAAATAATCAAGAGTGTTCATACTTCCGATGAGGATCGTTTTCAAGCTGTAATAAAATTACAGTCACTTCCTAGAGATGCTTCGCCAGTCCGTCAACGTAATCGTTGTGGATTGTCAGGTCGTCCTCATGGTTTTTACAGAAAGTTTGGTTTGGCAAAAACTCAACTTAGGGAGCGCACTATGAATGGTGAAGTTCCTGGATTATCTAAAGCTAGTTGGTAGGAGGTTAATATGAGTATGTCTGATCCAATAGCTGATATGTTGACAAGAATTAGAAACGCACAATCAGTTAACAAAGAGCAGGTTAGCATCCCTGCATCAAATTTAAAGGCTGCAATTGCCAGTGTTATGCAAGATGAAGGTTATATTACTTCCTTCTCAGTTGAAGGTGAGTCTGCTAACAAATCACTAGTCATTAAATTGAAGTATTTTGACAACCAGCCAGTGATTGAAACACTTGATAGAATCTCAAAGCCTAGTTTAAGACAGTATGCTGGCAAAGATGATATGCCAAGTGTCATGAATGGCCTTGGAATAGTGATTGTCTCTACACCAAAAGGTGTAATGACAGGTCAATCTGCTAAAGCTCAAAATATTGGCGGCGAAGTTTTGTGTAGCGTTTCATAATAGTTGGAGATTTAAAATGTCTAGAGTAGCTAAAGCACCAATAACAATTCCTGAAGGCGTTAATATTACGCAAGAATCAGGTCTTCTTTCTGTTAAAGGAAAGTTGGGTGAAATGACTATGCATGTCAATTCATCTGTTCAGATTTCTACAGCTGATAATGTATTAACATTTGCTCCAAATGATGTAACTAAGAAAGAGGAAAAAGCGGCATGGGCTCAAGCTGGAACTGCTAGAGCAAATACAGCTAACTTAATTAAAGGTGTGACCGAAGGTTGGGAGAAAAAATTAACCCTAATTGGAGTCGGTTATAGAGCACAAGCAAAGGGAAAGGTTTTGAACCTTACTCTAGGCTTCTCTCACCCTGTTGACTACAAACTGCCTGAAGGGATCACTGTAGAAACTCCTTCACAGACTGAAGTCATAGTTAAGGGAATTGATAAGCAGAAAGTTGGCCAAGCTGCCGCTGAAATTAGAGCATTTCGTCCGCCAGAGCCATATAAAGGCAAGGGTGTTCGTTATTCAGATGAGCAGGTTGTTCGAAAAGCTGCTAAGAAAAAATAATTGATAGAAGGTAGTTAAATGAAATTATCAAAAAAAGATGCTCGCATAAGAAGAGCAACAAAATTTAGAGCTAAGCATTCTGAGAGAGATTTAGAACGTTTGTGTGTTTATAAATCATCTCAACATATTTATGCACAAATTATAAGTAGTTGTGGAACTAAGACAATTGCATCTGCCTCTAGCGTTTCATCTAAGATGAAAAATGGTGGTAATGTTGAAGCTGCATCAAAGGTTGGAGATTTAATAGCGCAAGCTGCTAAGAAAGCTAAAGTTTCTAAGGTCGCATTTGATCGTTCTGGTTTTAAATACCATGGAAGAGTTAAAGCACTTGCTGAGGCAGCAAGGGAAGGCGGATTAGATTTTTAATAAAAAGAACTTAAGGTTTAAAGAATGGCTGAAAATAATAGAAATAATTACAAAGAAGAAAGTGAATTCATAGAGAAGTTGGTAAATATTCGCCGCGTCGTTAAAGTAGTAAAAGGTGGTAGAATTTTTGGCTTTTCAGCTTTAGTAGTTGTTGGCGACGGTAATGGTAAAGTCGGCTACGGAACTGGTAAGGCTCGTGAAGTACCTTTGGCTATTCAAAAAGCAATGGATAAAGCTAAAAGATCAATGAAGCCTGTTCCACTAATTAATGGTACCCTTCACTACCCTGTCACTTCCAGAGTTGGAGCTGCAAAAGTCTATATGCAGCCAGCCTCTGAAGGAACTGGAGTTATTGCTGGTGGTCCTATGAGAAGTGTTTTGGAAGCTGTTGGTGTTCACAACATACTAGCTAAGTGCAATGGAACTCGTAATCCAATTAGTGTTGTAAGAGCAACAGTTGATGGCCTTACTAAAATGTCATCACCACAAATTGTTGCTGCAAAGCGAGGCAAAACTGTTGAACAAATTATGGGAGAAGTCTGATGGCTGAGGAAAAATTAGAAAAGAAAGCAGCAGCTCCTAAGAAAGCAGCAGCTCCTAAGAAAGCAGCAGCTCCTAAGAAAGCAGCAGAAGTAAAAGTTGAGTCTTCTAAGGTCGTTGAAACTAAAAAAGCGCCTACTAAAAAGACATCTCCTAAGAAGAAAACAGTTAGTGTTACTTTGGTTAAAAGTTTTTACGGCAGATTACCTAAACATCGTGCTACTGTGACTGGTCTAGGTTTAAAAAGAATCAACCATACTGTTGAGCTTGAGGATACACCAGAAGTAAGAGGCATGATTAACAAGGTTTCTTACCTATTAAAAGTTGAGGGTTAATCAAATGAATTTAAATACATTAAAGCCTGCCTTGGGTGAAAAGTCTCTAAGAAAACGTGTAGGAAGAGGCATGGGTTCTGGAATGGGAAAAACATCTGGAAGGGGCCATAAAGGGCAAAAATCACGTTCAGGTGGATTTACAAAGATTGGTTTTGAGGGTGGTCAAATGCCACTTCAAAGAAGATTACCGAAGGTAGGATTTACATCACGCGTGTCTTCTATTACTTCACAGGTCACTTTATCTCAACTTGATAAATTGTCTGAGAAAGATATTACTATTGATGTTTTAAAAAAACACAATCTTGTGACCAAAAACATTTTAAGAGTCAAAGTTATGCTCTCTGGAGAGATTAATCGTCCAATTAATTTGGTCGGAATTAAGCCCACTAAAGGTGCTAGAGCAGCAATTGAGGCTGCAAAAGGAACTATAAGCGAGTAATTCATGAGTGAAGATCTATTAAAACGCATCCTTTATCTAATTGGTGCATTGATCGTTTTCAGACTGGGAACACATATTGTGATCCCTTTTATATCTCAGACTGCGCTTGCATCTCTTGTTGAAGATAACAGAACAGGCATTTTAGGTATGATGAACATGTTCTCTGGTGGAGCACTAGAGAGGCTGTCAATCTTCACCCTGGGGATTATGCCTTACATTTCCTCTTCAATCATCATGAACCTGATGACATCGGTTGTTCCAAGATTTGAACAACTTAAGAAAGAGGGTGAGCGAGGCAGAAGAACAATTACACAGTACACACGTATGGGAACTGTTCTATTAGCAGTTTTCCAATCGTATGGAATTTCAATTGCACTCCAGTCTCAAATGGGTGGCGGAGTTGCGTTAGTCACAAATCCTGGATTAACCTTTAGTTTTGTAACCGTGGTGACTTTAACTACTGGCACACTATTCTTAATGTGGCTAGGTGAGCAAATTAGTGAAAAAGGTATTGGTAATGGTATCTCTATGATTATTTTTGCAGGTATTGTTGCTGGTTTGCCTGCTTCATTTGGAAATACCTTGAGTATGGTTGGTACAGGTGAGTTAAGTGTCTTTACTGTAGTAATTATGCTCATAATGGTGGTATTAGTAATGGCTTTTGTTGTCTTCATGGAACGAGGCCAGAGACGAATTGCTGTCAATTATGCTAAACGCCAGCAAGGCAGAAAAATGGTTGGTGGACAGACTTCATATTTGCCTCTTAAGATTAATATGGCTGGAGTCATACCTCCAATTTTTGCATCGAGTATTATTCTATTTCCTGCTACATTAGGCGGATGGTTTTCTCAATCAGAGGGTATGGGATGGTTGGCAGATATTACCTCGAGTATTTCACCTGGACAGCCTTTATATATTATGTTTTATGGTGCTGCTATTATCTTCTTTACTTTCTTTTATACAGCACTTACATTTAATGCAAAAGATACAGCAGATAATCTTCGTAAGTCTGGTGGTTTTATTCCAGGTATAAGGCCAGGACAGCATTCAGCTGACTACATAGATGCTGTTACTTCAAGGCTGACCGCGGTGGGTGCTATTTATATTACAGCAGTATGTCTACTCCCAGAGTTCTTGATTTTATACTGGAATGTTCCTTTCTATTTTGGTGGAACGAGTCTACTGATTATTGTTGTTGTTGTTATGGATTTTATTGCTCAAGCTCAATCTCATATGATGTCAAATCAATATGAAGGATTAATGCGTAAGGCAAATTTAAAGTAAGGGTAGGTTATGAAAGTAAGAGCGTCAGTTAAAAAGATTTGTAAAGATTGCAAAATTATTAAGAGACATGGAGTCATCCGTGTGATCTGTAAAGAGCCACGTCACAAGCAAAGGCAGGGCTGATTACATTGACAGAGCTTAATTTACAAAGTAAAATTGCACGATTTTTCAGCTTTAAAAAATTGAGCGGAATAGCTGTTCAAAATTATTATTTATTTGAGGTATAGGAAGAGTATATGGCACGTATTGCAGGAATAAATATTCCAACAAATAAGCACATTGTTATTGGCTTACAGTCTATCTTTGGAATTGGAGAAACTAGATCTAAGTTGATATGTCAATCATTGAAATTAGACCCAAGTACAAAGGTATCAGCTTTGACTGAAGATCAGTTAGATTTGATTCGTGATGCGGTGTCAAAATATGAAGTTGAAGGTGACTTAAGACGTGAGGTCGCAATGAGTATTAAGCGTCTAAGAGATTTAGGCTGTTATCGTGGCATTAGACATAGAAAAGGATTGCCACTTCGTGGTCAGAGAACTAAAACAAACGCTAGAACTAGAAAAGGTCCGCGTCGTTTAATTAAATAAAAAGGCATAAGATATTATGGCAAAAGAGCAAGCTTCTAAGAAGAAATCAAAAAAAATCGTCTCAGACGGTATTGCGCACATACACGCAACCTTTAATAATACTATCGTGATGATTACTGACCGACATGGTAATACCCTTTGCTGGGCAACTTCTGGAGGAGCTGGATTTAGAGGCTCAAGGAAATCGACTCCATTTGCGGCACAAGTTGCTGCTGGAAATTGTGGAGAAAAGGCACAGGCTTTTGGAATGAAAAATCTTGATGTAAGGGTTAAAGGACCAGGTCCAGGACGTGATTCTGCAATTAGAGGCCTTAACGCACAAGGTTTAAAAATTCAATCAATAACAGATGTGACGCCAATACCTCATAACGGTTGTCGTCCCTCTAAGAAAAGAAGAGTATAAGGATAAATTATGGCAAGATATACAGGCCCTACATGTAAATTAGCACGTCGTGAAGGCGTTGACTTAGAGCTTAAGAGCGGAATCCGTTCTATAGATTCAAAATGTAAATTAACACAACTTCCTGGAATGCATGGTGCAAATGCTCGTCGTCAAAAGGGAAGTGAGTATGGTTTACAGTTAAGAGAGAAGCAAAAAGTCAGACGAATTTATGGCATCTTAGAAAAACAGTTTAGTCTTTACTATAAGAAAGCTAGCTCAAGAAAAGGACCAACAGGTGAAAACCTTTTATCACTCTTAGAATGCCGTTTAGATAATGTCGTTTATAGAATGGGTTTTGCTTCAACACGTGCTGAGGCTAGACAATTGGTTTCACATAAGTCAATTTTAGTGAATGGAAAGGTTGTGAATATCCCATCTTTTCAGGTCAGTGCTAATGATGAAATTTCAGTAAGAGAAAAAGCGAAAAAACAAAGCCGTATCCAACTTGCAGTTGAGATCTCTGGTCAAAATGGAGTAGCTGAATGGGTCGATGTTGATAACAAAGCATTGAAAGGTATCTTTAAGAGCGTACCAGCGCGCGATGAACTATCTTCTGATATTTCAGAGCAATTAATCGTTGAACTATATTCTAAATAGGAATTAAATATGCAAGGAAGTGCAAGAGATTTTTTAAAACCAAAACTAGTAGATTCTGTTGAAATATCTAAGAATGAATATCGCGTTGTTCTTGAGCCTTTTGAGCGTGGATTTGGCCATACTCTAGGAAACTCTATAAGAAGAACATTGTTATCCTCAATGGTTGGCTCTGCTATTACAGAGGTCGCTATTGATGGTGTCATGCATGAATTCTCAACCATAGAAAGTGTACAAGAAGATGTACTTGATATCCTTCTAAACCTCAAAGAGGCTTCAATTGGACTGAATGCAAGTGACAGTGCTACTGTGATTATTGAAAAAGAAGGCCCCTGTGAGCTTACGGTTGCGGACATTGAGGCTAATGGAACAGATGTCTCCGTTTTTAATCCTGAAAAAGTTATTGCTACGGTAAATGAAGGTGGCAAAATCAGAATGACACTGGGTATTGGAACAGGTGTTGGTTATGATGTTGCGGTTGCAAGATCAGTAGATTCTGAAACTATTGGTAGTATCCAATTAGATGCCAGCTTTTCACCGATTAAAAGAGTAAGTTTTACTGTTGAAGCAGCTAGGGTTGAGCAGAAGGTAAACCTTGACAGGCTGAATATAGTTATCGAGACTAATGGCTCAGTAGACGCTGAAGAAGCAGTCAAAAGAGCTGCTACTATCCTTCAAGATCAGCTCTCATCATTTGTTGAATTAGAGCCAGTTATTGAAGAGGAGCCACAACCTACATCTGACGACTTCCCTCCAATGTATCTGTCTGCAGTTGATGAACTTGAGCTTACTGTTCGTTCGGCAAATTGCCTTAAAGCAGAGCAAATATATTATATTGGCGATCTAATACAAAAATCAGAGCAGGACTTATTAAGAACTCCAAACTTAGGACGTAAGTCGCTAAATGAAATTAAAGAAGTTTTAACTGAAAAGAACTTAGAGCTAGGTACTGAAATTGAAAACTGGCCACCAGTTGACTTAATGAGTGAATAAGGATATACGATGAGACACAGAAAGTCAGGAAGACAACTTAATAGAAATGCATCGCACAGAAAAGCTATGTTCAAGAATATGGCTAATTCGTTGATTTTGCATGAAACAATTAAAACTACATTACCAAAAGCTAAAGAGCTTAGACGAGTAATTGAGCCTCTTATAACAAGAGCTAAGGCTGATAGTGTTGCAAATCGTCGCCACATCTTCTCGAAGTTGAGAGATGACGCTATGGTTGCTAAATTATTTACACAAGTTGGTCCTTTCTATAAAGATCGACCTGGTGGTTATGTACGTATATTAAAAGCAGGTTTTCGTACAGGGGACAAAGCCCCAATGGCTTTGGTTCAATTAGTAGACTTTGATGGACAAGAAGAAGTTGTATTAGAGGCTCCAAAGAAAGAAGCTAAAGCAGCGGCTCCAAAGAAAGAAGCTAAAGCAGCGGCTCCAAAGAAAGAAGCTAAAGCAGCAAAAAAAGAATCTTAAAGGGATAAATATATATGCCAGCAATTAAAGTAAGAGAGAACGAACCATTTGACATCGCACTTCGTCGTTTCAGACGCTTATGTGACAGAGCAGGTGTTATTACCGATGTAAGAAAAAAAGAATTTTTCGAAAAGCCTACATGGGTTAATAAGCGTAAAAAAGCCGCTGCAGTAAAAAGAACTCATAAGGAAATGTCAAAAAACAGAATTCATCGTAAACGTATGTACTAAAGCTATTTAGTACTCAAGTAATTAATCAAATGTCTCAGCTCAAACAACTCATAACCGATGATATGAAGTTGGCTCTGAAGGCTCAAGACAAATCTGCCCTTAAAGCCATTAGAATGATCCTTGGGGCAATCAAGCAAAAAGAAATAGACGAACGCATTGAACTTAATGATAGTCAGGTTATGGCTGTTATTCAGAAAATGGTTAAACAGCGTAAAGACTCTATTTCTCAATTTTCTGAGGCTGGCAGAACAGATCTGGTAGAGGTTGAAGAGGAAGAGTTATCTATCATAAATAATTACATGCCCAAGCAACTTAGTGAATCAGAAATTGAAGCCGCAGTCATTAAAGCCATTTCTGACACTGGTGCTAATTCAATGAAAGATATGGGCAAACTAATGGGAATACTCAAAGGTCAGCTTGATGGCCAGGCAGATATGGGGCAGGTGTCTCAATTTATTAAGTCTAAACTATCTTAATAATTAAATTAAACGCTTGTAATAACCTCCTCCATTACAACAAAAGTCGAGCTATTTTGGACGTGAGGAAGGGCAGAGATTTTTTCTCCTAGAACTTTTCTGTAGCTATCCATATTCTCAGTCCTTACCTTTAACAAATAATCAAAGTTTGAAGCAATCATATGGCATTGCTCTACCTCGGAGACTTCTTTAACAGCTTTATTGAAAGCGTTAAGAGCCATTGTTTTAGTATCATTGAGCTTTATTTGTACAAATGCAATATGATTATTATCTATTAAGTCGTGATTGATAATTGCCTGATATCCTTTGATATAGCCTGCTATCTCTAGCTTCTGTACTCGTTTTAAGCAAGGTGTTTTTGATAAACCAATATGGTTAGATAACTCAGTAATTGTCATTCGTCCATCACTTTGTAAAAGCTCAAGTATTTTATGATCGAAGCTGTCAATATTAGTCATAATTCCTATTATTTATAAAAATTTAGTTATTTATATAATTATATAATAGAAAATTGTAATAAAGTGCTTTTATTATATTAATTATCAGTCATTTTGACTATCACATATAAAATAAAATAGCATTATTATGTATTTAAACTCAGTATGAAAAGCTATTCACATCTAGAATTTGAAGTTGACTACTCCCCACTAAGAAATAATATAAGAGAGTCAAGGGTCATGAGAGAGCTTGATGCACTGGAGTATCTCAAAGAATTTGATCAGACTAACTTAGATCAGCGAGCTATTTTTCAATCAAAAACGTCTGAAATTATAAAACAGCTCAGGAATTCGAGTCAGCCTGACTTGTTGTCATTATTCGTCTCTGAGTACAATTTAACAAGTGAAGAGGGTCTTTCACTAATGACGCTAGTTGAGGCTTTTTTGAGGGTCCCTGATAACAAAACTAGAGATAAATTGTTTATTGATAAAGTTGCAAGTAAGGGATGGTCTCAGCATATTGGGACTAGTAATTCTTCTATGGTCAATATAGCAACGATAGCACTAAATATTGCTGACAAAATGATAGCCCATGGAAGTAATAAAGAAATAAAGAGCAGGATTAAAAAGGCTATTGAGATTCTTTCAAGGCCGGGTATACGTTTTAGTGCGAACAACGTCATGCAGTTTTTTGCCAAACAGTTTGTTTTTGCAGAGACTATTGAGAGTGCTTTGAGAGGTCGAAAAGTAAAAAATAATCTCTATTCATTTGATATGCTTGGTGAAGCCGCCTGGACAATGAATGATGCCGATAAGTACTTTAGAGCATATAAAAGTGCATTGATTGCAATAGGAAAGGGCAACAAAAAAAAATCTGTTTCAGGCGCCAATGGAATATCAGTTAAACTCTCTGCACTTCACCCAAAGTACGACTTTTTGCATCGAGAAAGAGTTATGTCAGAACTACTTCCTAGAGTCCTAGAGCTGGTTCAAATTGCACAGAGATACAACATAGGAATCAATATTGATGCGGAAGAAGCGGATCGCTTAGAGATATCACTAGACATCATCGCTCAGGTAATGAAGATTATTGCAAATTCTTCATGGGAGGGTTTTGGTGTTGTTGTGCAGGCATACCAAAAGCGTGCATCGTCTGTGATTGACTGGTTAAATCATAATTGTCAAAAACATAATATTAAAATTATGGTGAGACTTGTTAAAGGTGCCTACTGGGATAGCGAAATTAAGAATTCTCAAACGCTTGGAGATGTTGATTTTCCAGTGTTTACGAAGAAAATAAATACTGACTATTCCTTCTTGGTGTGCTCTCAAAAACTTCTCAGAATGAGAGAAAATATTTTCCCTCAATTTGCAAGTCATAATGCACACTCGCTTGTTAGTATCTGTGAGATGGCAGGAAATAGTATAGGCTATGAAGTTCAGAGACTGCATGGAATGGGTGAGTCATTGCATCAAGCTATTTCAAAAAAGTATGGAGTTGAATCGAGGGTTTATGCTCCAATTGGAAGCCACAAAGAGTTATTGGCCTATTTGATGAGACGTCTACTTGAAAACGGTGCAAACAGTTCTTTCATTAATCACTTGTTTGATGAAAATATAAGTCCTGAAAGCTTAGCTAGTGATGTTTTATCTCTTGTTGAGCAGGATTCTGAAAAGTCACACCCAAAGATTAAACTGCCAAAAGATATTTTTAATAATAGTCATCAAAATTCAAGCAGTGTGGTTCTCACTGAGCAGTTTGATGTTGATGAGCTTTATAAAAGACAAAGTATTTGGCTTGATAATCAATGGAATGCAAAATCAATCATTGGTGGGTGTCTTATTAAAGGCATACCAGACCAAGAGGTTAGAAGTCCTTCTGATAGAAATGATATTGTTGGGCATGTTCTTTATGCAAGCCAGAGTCAATTAGAAAGATCAATCGAATCTGCAAATCATGCTTTTGATGAAGGTTTGACTGATAGAAAAAAAATTCTTAAGAGCTTGGAGCGAGCTGCAGAACTATATGAAGAAAACCAATATGAGTTGATGAGTCTAGCTATGAGAGAGGCTGGAAAAACGTATCAAGATGCAACAGATGAAGTTCGTGAAGCCGTTGATTTTCTTCGATACTATGCAAATTTATCAAGAGGCGTAATGCCAGGCCAAAGAAAGGCGAAAGGTATTTTTGTTTGCATTAGTCCCTGGAATTTTCCGCTAGCAATTTTTACAGGACAAATAGCTGCAGCGCTTTCCGTAGGAAATGCTGTCATTGCAAAGCCTGCAGAAAGTACATCACTAATTGCTTACAGGGCCTCTGAACTTTTAATCGAAGCAGGAATTCCTGTTGGACTGTTTCAGCTATGTTTGGGTAAGGGTTCTCAGGTTGGTTCATATCTCACTGGCAATAAGCAAATTTCTGGTGTTGCGTTCACAGGCTCAACACAAGTAGCAAAGCAGATCAAGCAAAGCTTAATTGATTGTGGCAATATTGAAGCAAGACTCATTGCTGAAACTGGTGGCTTGAATGCTATGGTAGTAGACTCTACTGCACTTTGCGAACAAGTTACAAGGGATGTTATTGATGGCGCATTTAAAAGTGCTGGGCAGCGCTGCTCAGCACTTAGAATTCTTCTTCTTCAAGATGATTGCTATGAAGAAGCTATTTCTATGATTAAGGGCGCTATGAAAGAGATAGGTTTTGGAAATCCAAAACATCTTGATATAGAGTGTGGTCCTGTCATCAGTTCAGCTGCCCAAATTAAACTACAGAAATACATTGATAAAGCAAGACAAAAAAATCAGATTATTCAGGAGTTGGACTTTAAACCAGAAAGTGGTTTCTTTGTATCGCCGACATTAATCCGTCTTGACACGATTGATGATATTAATGAGGAGTTCTTTGGCCCTATTTTGCATGTCCTGTCTTATAAGAATAATGAACTTGAAAAAACTATAGATCAGTTAAATTCAAAAGGGTTTGGACTAACCTTTGGAATTCACTCAAGAATTGAAAATAGAGTCAATGATATTTCATTGAGAGTGAATGTAGGAAACATATATATTAATCGGAATCAGATTGGTGCTGTAGTTGGCTCTCAACCTTTTGGTGGTGAAGGTTTGTCTGGAACAGGCCCTAAAGCAGGAGGTCCAAACTCACTTCACGGTTACAGCCAAAACCTTCTTTGTAGTGAAATATCAAATCATAAAATAATATTTAGTAATGAGCCTATAGTTGTTCAAGAGCTTCTTATTCCAACACTCAAGCTAAGTAGTGAATTGCTATTAAAAATGAAGATAGCGCTTCCAAATATAGAAGAGGAATTCTTTGAATTTTTATATCAAGAAGTTTTTAAATATACTAATGAGATTAAATTGCCAGGACCTACAGGAGAATCAAACCAGTTAAGTTATAAACCCAAAGGAACAGTTTTGTGTCTTGGCCCTGAGTCAGATGTATTATTAAAGCAGACACTCTTGTCACTTTTTTTAGGAAATAGTGTCATTACTCAAATTTCTAGTAAGGACTTCGATATCTTGATTGAACTTGGATTAAAAAAAGAAAATATACACAGACTCAATGACTCTCCAAGCATTAGTTTATTAGAGAGTAGCTCATACAACGCCGTATTCTATTTTGGCAATTCCACTTCACTCCAAGAACTTATACTGAGGTCACGAAGAGAGCTAATACCAATAGTAAGTTCAATTTATGAGCCCTGGGAGCTTATCAAAGAGAAAGTAATAACGGAGGACACAACCGCATCAGGAGGCAATGCAAATCTTCTTGCGCTCTAAAGCGAGTTAATTTTAAATGCAGTCGGTGTGAGTTGAGTTTGTCCTGTAAACCATCTCACAAAAGAGGAAGGTTCTGAATAACCTAAATGATATGAGATAACCTTAATAGAAAGTCCGCCCTTTATCATATGCTTTGATTTTTTTAATTTGAAGTCATTAAATACCTTACGAAAAGTTGTATTCTCTTTTAGCAATTGATTACGGAGTGAATTTTTACTTAATCCAAGATAGTTTGAAATTTCTTCAATATTGATTAAGTTGTAATGATCCTCATAGTTATTCATAACCCTCTCAATCTTATCTCTGAGACTTAAGTTTGAATTAACTTTATCAGCCTTTTGTTTCAGAATACTGGTCAGATAATTCACAAGATGAGGGTTGGAAAGGCTATTCTTTTTTATATAGTTTTTCTTGCTAATAAAAAGAGATGTTTCATCACAAGAGCAGTAGATAGGACAGTTAAACAGCGATTTTTCATTTATTCCTTGAGCTTGACTGCTTGTTTTTGTTTTAATCTGTTTAATTTGAAACCGTTTTGAGCGGATAAAAGATGCGACTATCGAAAGCCCTATGTTTTCATAAATAGATGGATGTTTAATTATTGGATCAGCAACTGATTGAATTTTTATTAATTTATCTTCATCAGTAATTAGAAAGTTTATGCCCTCAAGTTCAGTTCCAATAAAAGATTGAAGCAATGTTATGCCTTCCTTTAGATTTTTCGAGTAAATAAATGCTTGACCAAATGCCTCTCCATAGTTTGGTATCACTTGCGCCATCCGACCAAAATTGATTGATACTAATTCATCCTCAAAAACTGATTCTGCATCAATCACGAATTTTAGAATTTTCTCGACAGGTATAGATACATTTTGATTATCTAATAAACTCTTTGCTATTCCAACCCTTTCGAAAATTACCTCTACCTCAAAAGGATAGATTTGATGTAATCTTTGTATGCATCTCCAAACGCCACTATAAGTATTCAAGATTTAAGTTAAATTACAATAAAATGTTAATATTTTATAATAATATGTTAATTTTAATTTGATATTTGTATTTATACTAAACGCTATCAAAATAAGTTTATAGAGCCAATAATGAAGTTAAACAAAGGCCTTTGATTACTTTTACGTTTTTAATCAGGATTAAGATTTATGTTAGAAAATATATTTGAATATTCTTTACTCTCTTTTCTTTTATCAATAGTATTGATTCTGTTGGTTCTCGTTAAGACAAATATAAAGATGTGGCAGTTGTGGCTATTAGCGGTTGGATTAACTTATCCAGGAGCCGTTATTGCTAATCACTTTGGAGCTCAATTTCTCTTGCTTATTCTACTTGCAGTTGGAGCCCTTTTGGTTCCAACAATTAGACAGCTACTTTTCACAAAGCCACTTTACAAGATAATGCGAAAATCTTTGCCTCCGATTGGTGTAACAGAAAGTATTGCCCTAGAGGCTGGAAGTGTATGGTGGGACGCTGAACTTTTTCAGGGCGATCCAAATTGGAAAGAGTTGACCGAATTACAGGCAACAGAATTAACCGAAGAGGAGCAAAGCTTTGTTGATAATGAAGTTGAGATATTATGTGCAATGGTTGACTCTCATGAAATTCAATCCTCTCATGATTTACCTAAGGAAGTATGGAAATATATCTTTGAAAAAGGATTTTTAGGCTTAATTATTCCAAAAGAGTTTAATGGAAAAGGTTTTTCTCATTTTGCTCATGCAATTATTGTAGGCAAGCTCTCTTCAGCATCTCAATTTTTAGGTATTGCAGTTATGGTTCCTAATTCTCTTGGTCCAGGAGAATTGCTTTTGAAATATGGCACCGATGAACAAAAGCAGCATTACCTTCCTCGACTTGCAGAGGGCAAAGAAATCCCATGCTTTGGACTCACCTCGACTGTTGCTGGATCAGATGCAGGGTCTTTAATAGATAACGGAATAGTTTGCTATGACAAGTTTGAAGGAAAAGAGGTCTTGGGCTTAAAGCTGAATTGGGAAAAGCGTTATATCACTCTAGCACCAATTGCAACAGTTATTGGTTTAGCTTTTAAAGCTTATGATCCAGATAATTTACTTCCAGAGGATCACCCTCTTCACAGACAAAATGATCTAGGAATAACCTGTGCATTGATACCTCGAAAAACTAAAGGCCTGAGTATTGGTACAAGACACAAGCCAATTGGTGAGCCATTTCAAAATGGTCCAATCTTCGGAAAGGATGTATTTATACCAATGGATTGGGTTATTGGAGGAGATAAAATGCTTGGACATGGTTGGAGGATGCTTATGGAATGCCTCAGTGTTGGAAGAGGAATTTCACTTCCAGTAACCGGTGCCTCAGCAACTCAAGCAATGCTCCTTACAACAAGTACATACTCTCAAACACGTGAGCAATTTGGAATACCCATTGCAAAAATGGAAGGAATTCAGGAAAAACTTTCAAATCTAGCTAGCAATGCATATAGAGCTACTGCCAATATAAATCTTTCTACATGGGCTCTTGATGCAGGACACAGGCCTTCAATTATTTCTGCAATAGTGAAATATAGGAATACACAGCTACTTCAAAGCTCATCAATCGACGCCATGGATGTACATGGAGGTAGAGCGGTAATGGAGGGTAAAAGAAATTATGTATCCAAAGTTTATTCTGGCGCGCCCGTTGCAATAACCGTAGAGGGGGCAAATATTCTAACAAGAAGTCTGATGATTTTTGGTCAAGGACTCATTAGATGTCATAAAACGATGCTGGATGAGTTAAGAGCACTTCATGATGAAAGCAAAGATTCAATTAGTAAGTTTGATAAGGCACTTGTGACTCATGTGGGTAGTTTTATTAACAATATTGCTAGAGCAATTTTATTTTCTTGGACGCGTGGACGTCTAGCTAAACCCTATGGAGACCACACGACCAAAGTTTATTATAGAAATCTTTCAGTTTTGTCAGCTAAGTTTGCTTGTTTGACTGATATTGCCTCACTCCTTCTTGGAGGAGCGCTTAAGAGAAAGGAAATGATATCTGGAAGATTTGCAGATTCGATTTCAGCAATGTATGAAATTAGTGCTTGTATAAAACTTTATGAAGAGCAGTTTCAGGATGATGAAAATGCAAAGAATCTTCTTAAGCTTTCAGTCTTAACTCTGATTAAAGAGGCAGATACATCGATGCTTCAAAATATTGAAAGCATGCCAATCAATAGAGTAGCGAAATGGCTTTTGAGATTTTTATTTTTTCCACTCTCTGTTACAACTTCAAAAATTGATGACAAGTTAATTATCAACACTTCAAAATCTGTTCTTGATATTGATTGGATTGAAAGTAACCTAGCCACTTGTATATGTTCAAATCTAAAAGATAAACCAGAACATCCATTCAATATACTTTTTCAAGGCTTTGAGGCTGGAAAGGAGTTAAAAGTATTGAGGGATAAAGCTAAAAAAGCTGGTTATAAATATCAGCCAAGTATTACTTTAGAGTTTTGGCTTCAGGGTCTAGTTGATAATAAAACTTTATCTAAAGAGGATAAAGAGAATTGGTTAAGGTTGAATGATTTAGTTCTTGAAGCATTGAAGGTTGATGATTTCGAGAGTCTTGATAAATAAGGATTTGGGGTAGGTATGAAAGAATATTTTGATAAAGCATTTACTAAAATTGCTGTACTTGGTTCAGGCACAATGGGAGGCCAAATAGCTGCCCATTTTGCTAACTTAGGTTTTGATACCACAATGTTTGATACTAGCGAGGAAGCACTATCAAAATCGATAGCAATGATGAAAAAGTTAAAGCCTACTCCTTTTGCAAGTCCTTCTGTATCTGGATTAATTAAGACATCTACCTACGATGATTTAACTACTATTTCTGGCTGTGACTTCATCATAGAGTCGATTGTTGAGAATCTAGATATCAAAAAAAAGCTCTTCAAGCAAATATCTCCTCACATCAATGACAATGCTATTTTGGTAACGAATACATCTGGTTTGTCGATTCAAAAAATAGCTGAGTCAGCTCCAGATAGTTTAAGGAGTCGAATCTTTGGTGTTCATTTCTTTAATCCTCCTAGGTATTTGCCGCTCGTTGAGTTAATAAGAACGTCATATAGTGATGAAAGTTTATTAACGAAGGCTGAGGGTTTTATTACTTCAGCTCTAGGTAAAGAGGTTGTTTATGCAAAAGATAGTCCGGCTTTCGTAGCAAACAGGATTGGTGTATTTTCCTTTATGGCAGTTTTGAAACATGCTGAAAACTTTAACCTCTCAGCTGACACTGTAGATGCTCTCACTGGAAAGAGAATTGGAAGACCTGCAAGCGCTACGTTTAGAACTCTAGATGTTGTTGGCCTTGATGTCATGGCAAACGTAGTAAAAAATATTTATGAAAACGCAAAGGATGATCCTTGGATTGAATTATTTCAGCTTCCAGATTGGATTGAGGCTCTAATTGAGAAAGGCTCGTTAGGAAGTAAAACACGAAAGGGAATCTATGAAAAAGTTGGTAAAGACATTTTTGTCTTCGACCCTAAAAAAGGAGAATATAGGCTCTCTGATAAAACTATTAGCTCTAAAGTAAAGAAGATAATAAAAGATAGTAGAACCATAGAAAATGCTCTTCTGGAGCTCTCAAAATGTGATGATCCTCAAGCTCAGTTCTTGTGGTCAGTTCATCGTGATGTATTTCACTACACTGCCTATCATCTTGAGCATGTTGCTGAAACTGCAAGATGCGTTGATATAGCTTTAAAGTCTGGATTTGCCTGGCAAAAAGGAATCTTTGAACAAGTTCAGATAACTGGTTGGTCTGAGGTAAGAGAGTTACTTAATCAAGATATTAAGAATGGAAAAACTCTTTCAAATCAAGCATTGCCTTCATGGGTCATGGATCAGGCTTTTGTCTACTCTGAGGATGGCGCATTCAATCCAAATAATAACCAGTTTATTCCAAGGTCCTCTCACCCAGTTTATGAAAGACAATTAAATAAGACGCTACTTAGTGGAGAGAAGAAGAGCCAATTAGATGTCTTGAAAGATGGTGAATCTATAAAATTGATTGATATCGGAAATGGTATTGCTAGCGTCTCTTTTAAGACAAAGATGAATGTATTGAGTTCAAGTGTTTTAACCGAGCTACCTGAATGCCTAGACTATCTGGAAAGCAATGGTTTTCATGCTCTGATTATCAAACAAGAGCAGGAGCATTTTTGTGCAGGTGCAAACCTTTATGAGGTTATCTCAGCAATTAAGCTTGGCCTACTTGAGAAGGATCCAGGTTTGTCTTCCAAAGCAAAAAAGAAGGCTTTTGAGGTTATGCACCCTGAGCTTCCTAAACTTGGAAAACTTTACTCAATCAAAAAAACTGTCCGCATGCTCCAAGATTTATTAATGCGACTAAAGCATGGAAAAATTCTAACAATTGCAGCTGTTGATGGGCTTGCACTTGGAGGAGGCTGTGAACTTTTACTCCACTGCAATAGAGTGGTTGCCTCAATGAATTCCTTTATTGGACTTGTAGAGGTTGGCATTGGAGGAATCCCTGCTGGATGCGGTAGTAAGGAAATGGCGCTTAGGGCTTATTTAAACAAAGAGTCTGATGACATCTTTCCTCTGTTATCTAAGCATTTTGAGCAAATCGCAATGGCAAAGGTGTCAGCTAGTGCCCTAGAGGCAAAGGAAATGGGTTATCTCAAGAGTGAAGATGTCATCATCGCTAATCCAAGTGAGTTACTGTACGTTGCAAAACAGCAAGCTTTATCAATGCTTGAGTCAGGATTCAGATCTCCTCTTGATGACACATTTAAAGTGGTGGGTAAGGCTGGATATGCAAACATTATGGCTCAGGTTGCTAACCTATTTGAGGGCAACTTCATGTCCGAACACGACAAATATTGCATATCCTCATTAGCCAAAGTGATGACAGGCTCGCTGGTTGAGGAGAACACGGTAGTCAATTCAAAAATGCTACTAGACCTTGAAAGGAAATACTTTGTTGAACTTTTGGGCACAAAGAAAACTCAAGACAGAATTGAGTTTATGCTCAGAAATAGTAAACCCCTTCGTAATTAACTGGAGAATATGATGAGAAAAGCTTATATTATTGATGCAAAAAGAACTCCAGTTGGAAAAGCCAGAGGTTTGCTGTCTAAGACTAGGGCAGATGACCTATTGGTTCATGCAATTCAAAGTGTGCTCAAGGCATCGGATTCAAATGAAAAAATAAATAGTAGTATTGATGATATTATTGTTGGCTGTGCAATGCCAGAAGGGCCTCAAGGCTTAAATATTGCACGAATCGCAACTTTGCTTGCTGGCCTGCCTGATTCGACTCCCGCATACACTCTCAACAGATTCTGCTCTTCAGGACTTCAATCAGTCTCTAATGCTGCCGACCTCATTAAGTCTGGCTCATCTGACCTAGTCATTGCTGCTGGTGTCGAAAGCATGAGTAGTGTCCCGATGACTGGCTTTAAGCCATCAATGAATCCTAAAATTTTGTCAGATGAGAATATTTCGATTGCTTATGGTATGGGCCTAACAGCAGAGAAAGTAGTTCAGAAATATAATATTTCTAGAGAGGCGCAAGATCAATTCGCTTATGAGAGTCACCAAAAAGCAATAAAAGCAAACAATAGCGGTTTATTTGAAAATGAAATTGTTCCGATTTCAACTGTCGAGGATAGCTACTCAGTTGAATCAAATGAATATTTAAAAAACACTAATCTTGTTGCTAAGGATGAAGGCCCAAGAGAAGATACTAGCCTTGAAGTTTTGGCAAAACTGAGAACCGTATTTGCTCAAGATGGGTCAGTCACTGCGGGAAACAGCTCCCAAATGTCAGATGCAGCGGCAGCTGTTCTTGTTGCTAGTGAAGAGGCAGTTGAGAAATATAATCTAACACCTAAGGCCGAGTTTTTGGGATTTTCTGTAGCAGGAGTTCCTGCTGAAATAATGGGAATTGGTCCAGTAAAGGCAGTGCCTAAAGTGCTTGATTCGTTGGATCTTTCTCTTGATGATATTAGTTGGATTGAGTTGAATGAGGCATTTGCAGCCCAATCTTTAGCAGTTATTCAGGAGTTGAAACTT
Organism: uncultured PS1 clade bacterium; assembly: GCA_938086805.1. Classification (GTDB taxonomy): domain Bacteria; phylum Pseudomonadota; class Gammaproteobacteria; order PS1; family Pseudothioglobaceae; genus Pseudothioglobus. The sequence continues at coordinate 26,320 of CALKDH010000109.1, forward strand.
GACCCAGAAAAGGTAAATCCCCTAGGAGGAGCTATAGCTCTTGGTCACCCCCTGGGCGCTACAGGGGCAATTAGAGTTGCTACACTTGTTTCTGCAATGCAAAGAGAAAAGTTTGATTACGGAATGGTGACCATGTGTATTGGAACAGGTATGGGTGCAGCGGGAATAATTAAGAGATGCTAAATCATTTATGACAAATAAAAACTTTATCGAAAACCTTAAACTCCCAATTATTCAGTCACCTATGTTTATTGTCTCGAATGCGAGACTTGTCATAGCATCCTCTAAGGCAGGAATTATTGGATCCTTTCCGACAGCCAACTGTCGAACTCTAGAAGCCTTAGATCAAGAATTTAGTCAAATAACAGAGTCCTTGGGTTCTGGGGATGATGCAATGCCTTGGGCTGTAAATATAATTGTAAGCAAGATGTATGCTAGAAGTAATGATGATATAGAGCTCATTCTTAAACATAAACCCCCTATTGTTATTACCTCACTTGGAAACCCTAAAGATGTCGTTAAAAAGGTCCATGAGTATGGCGGTTTAGTCTATTCGGATGTAATTAATTTGTACCATTCAAAAAAAGCAATTAGTGCTGGGGTAGACGGACTGATTTTAGTCTGCAATGGTGCTGGTGGACATACCGGTGACCTCTCTCCGTTTGCTTTTGTAGCTGAAGTGAGAAGCATATTTGATGGAACAATTATAGTGGGCGGAAGCATAAGTTCTGGTGATTCAGTTCTAGCAATTCAAGCCTTGGGTGCTGATATGGCTTATATGGGTACTCGATTTATTGCAACCGAAGAGAGTGACGCGACTGAAGAATATAAGCAAATGATCTTAAATGCATCAGCTAGTGATATTATTAAGTCTAACAAGATTACAGGAGTTAATGGAAATTGGTTAGAGCAATCCCTAAATAATGCTGGTATCAATCCAAATTCAGGTGGAATTCAATCAACTATCTCTGATTTTAAGAAAATGATTATGCCACTCATAAAACAAAAACTTAAGGTAGATTTTGATGTTAGCAAAGCCTCAGCAAAGAGATGGAGGGATATTTTTTCAGCTGGACAAGGAGTCGGCTCTATCGCCAATGTGCCAAGTGTTGAGGATTTGGTGTTAGAATTAGAGCAACAATATCTTGAATCAAAAAATCGAATTTCATAAGGATCAAAACATGTTATCTAAGCCAGCCAGGAGAGACCTACAACATAATAGAACGATTGAAGGCAAAGGCTATAAAAGAGAAGATGGAATGTGGGATATTGAAGTTTTTCTTATTGATAGCAAAACCTACTCTTTTAACAATATGCATCGAGGATATATCAGTGCCGGAGAGCCTCTTCATGATATGGCACTCAGATTAACTCTGGATGACAAAAGACAAATTATCGATATAGAGGCATCAATAAATGCCTCTCCATACAATATTTGCCCGCAAGCAGTTAAAAACTGCCAAAAACTAAAGGGCGAGCATGTCGTTGCTGGTTTTAATAGAAAAGTTATAAAGGCTTTAGGGGGAGAAAAGGGGTGCAGACACATTACTGATCTCTTGGCATACGCTGGAACTATTGCTTATCAAACACTTTGGAAAGAAAAAACAGGGGGCGAGTCAGAAACCATAACTCTTGAAGAGGCTAAATCAATAGAAAAGAAATTTGCCAACTCATGTTTTGCTTTCAAAAAGGATGGAGAGGTTTATAATGAATATAAGGAAATATTAATTGGCAAAGTAAAAAATAACTAACAAACTGAGGGAATCTAATGACAGTCAACATACCAAATAAACTTGAAGAGACAGATTTTTTTAAAGAGCATGGAAACTTAGTAGAGTTTTTTGATAACTGTTGTAATGAGCATCAAGAGAAAATAGCTTTTGAAAGCTTTGGAGTTGAGATGTCTTACAATGATCTATCAGCTCAGGTTGACTCTTTTGCCACTTGGCTGAGTAGCAACTTCCAGGTTGGTGATAGGGTTGCAGTCATGATGCCTAACATGCTGGTTTACCCTGTAATCGTCTATGGTGCATTGAAAGCAGGTATTGTAGTAGTCAACATTAATCCTCTTTACACACAAAGAGAGCTTGAACATGTTCTCAGGGATAGTGAAGCTAAATTGTTGCTGGTTTGGGAAGGTGTTGCTAATGTCGCTGCAAAATCAGATCTTGCAAATGTAGAAAAAGTCCTAGTAACAACTGTTGGTGATCTTCTAGGTTTCAAGGGAAAGATTATTAATTTGGTTACTAGGAAAGTTAAGAAGTTAGTCCCTAAGTACCAAATTGATGGTGCAAAAATGTTTCTTGAGGTTTTGAAAGAGAATGAAGGCTCAAAGGCTGATTCGTTGGATATACCAATTGAGAGCACTGCATTCCTTCAATACACTGGAGGAACTACAGGAGTTTCTAAAGGCGCTACTCTGACCCATCGAAATATTCTGGCTAACATTATCCAAGCCTTCTTTACAATTGATCCTAAAATGTATGATGACTCAAGAAAAGAGCAAAGAATCGCTATCTGCCCTCTCCCTTTGTATCACATTTTTGCTCTAACCGTCCATAATTTCATGCTGTTCCATATTGGTGGAAGGAGTGTACTGATTACTAATCCTAGGGACTTAAAAACTTTTGTTTCAATAATGAAAAAACATAAGTTTCATATGATTTCAGGTGTGAATACGCTTTATGAGGCACTATTGAATTATGATGGTTTTAAGGAACTAGATTTTAGCAATCTGCTTATGTCTTTGAGTGGCGGTATGGCAGCACTTGATACAACTGCAAAAAGATGGGTAGAGTTAACTAAATCAGTAATCTGGCAGGCATATGGGCTTACTGAAACATCTCCTCTGGTTAGTGTAAACGACTATAAACAGACTGAATTTACAGGTTCTGTTGGTCTACCTGCAGCCTATACAGAAATTGAGATTAGAGATGAAAATGGAAATGTACTTAAAGAAACGAATGCCGTTGGAGAGCTTTGCGTTAGAGGTCCACAGGTTATGAGTGGATATTGGAAGTCTGAAGTGTCAGGTCTTGATGAGAATAATTGGTTTATGACCGGCGACATTGCTCGAATTGATGAAACTGGTAATATTTTTATAGTTGATAGAAAAAAGGACATGATTATTGTCTCAGGCTTTAACGTCTTTCCAAATGAAGTTGAAGCAGTTGTTAATGAGCACCCCGCTGTTCTTGAATGTGGCTGCGTTGGAATAGAGGGCGAGGGGTCGCAAGAGCTCGTAAAAGTATTTATTGTTCTTCATGATGGACAAACTGCAACTGAGGATGAAATTATCAGTTTTTGCAGGGAAAAGCTAACCGCTTATAAAGTTCCAAAGCACATAGAATTTATCAAGGAGATTCCAAAAACTAATGTTGGTAAAGTTTTAAGAAGAGAACTTAAAGAAAATTAATATACCCACTTTTCAAACTATATTTTTATATCGGGCATAAAATCAATGAGAGCCAGAATGATGTAAATTTCTAAATAGTCCCAAGGGTTATAATATTACTTTAATTATAATTTTGGTTTTTGGTGTGGCTAAGCTTTACTTTTATTATTCTGCGATGAATGCAGGTAAATCAACCTCTCTTCTTCAATCAGCATATAACTATAAAGAGAGAGGAATGACTCCATTTATACTCTCAGCTGCAATTGATAATCGATACAGTGTTGGAAAAGTTACTTCTAGAATTGGTCTTGAAGCCGAGGCCCATCTTTTTCATAAAGATGATGACTTATTCAAAATATTAATAGATCAAAATCATAAAAATTCAATAGACTGCGTATTGATTGATGAAAGTCAATTTTTAAGTAGAGAACAGGTTAAACAACTTGCACAATCTGTTGATCAATTAAATATTCCGGTGCTTTGTTATGGAATTAGAACTGACTTTAGAGGTGAACTATTCCCAGGAAGTCAGCATCTTCTCGCATGGGCAGATAATCTGATTGAGCTGAAAACTATTTGTCATTGTGGAAGTAAGGCAACTATGGTTGTTCGAATTGACGAGCATGGAAATGTTATTGAGGATGGTGACCAGGTGGTTATTGGAGGTAATGATCGCTATCAATCAATGTGCAGAAAGCATTTCGCTGAACATATTTGGAAGATTTGAGTATTCCGAATAAATAATGAACGAATCAATAATCCTTTTTATTCTTCTTGGTGCTTTTTCAGGATTTGTAGCTGGTCTATTGGGCGTTGGGGGCGGACTGATAATTGTCCCAGTATTGCTATACCTATTGGCGCCATCCATAGATCAATCAATTTTAATGCATACTTCGATAGGAACAGCATTAGCGGCAATAGTATTTACCTCTATCTCAAGTTTGTATGCACATCATCGTCATGGGGCGATACTTTGGAGAAATTTTCTAAAACTAACACCAACCATTTTATTAGGTTCTTATAGTGGTGCTATTCTTGCTAAATATTTAAGCTTTGATTTTTTGCGTGTTTTCTTTGCTTTATTTGAAATAACTGTTGCATTGATTATGTGGTTTGGTGTTAGCGCTTCAACCCATGCAGATAACTTGTCTAGGTGGGTTTGGTCAGTTACAGGTTATGTGATTGGACTAGTTTCAGCGATGGTTGGTATTGGTGGTGGGACAATGACAACGCCATTTTTAGTTTATAACAATGTGAAAATTAAAAATGCCATCGCCACATCAGCAGCAGTGGGCATGCCAATTGCAATTGCTGGAAGTATTGGTTTTATGATAGCAGGATCCTCACAGGCTCTTCCAACAGGAGGGATTGGCTTTGTAAACTTTCAAGCTTTATTTGCAATAGTTGCTGCGAGTATTTTTTTTGCTCCGCTTGGTGCAAAAGTTACTCATATAATGGATAGCAAAAAACTTAAAAAAGGTTTTTCAGTTTTTCTTGGTTTCTTAGCCGCTATGGTGCTTTTATTTTAGAAAAATCTGAAACTAAGACTCGTCACCAGAAAAGTTGAGTGCAACTGAGTTTATGCAGTAGCGCTTGCCCGTTGGCTGAGGTCCATCAGGGAAGACATGGCCTAGATGTGCATCACAAGATGAGCATCTTACTTCTATCCTCATATAACCTAAGGAATCATCTTCCAGCTGTCTAATACACCCACTATTTGCAAGATCATAGAAGCTGGGCCAGCCACTCCCAGAGTCATATTTTGTAGAAGATTCAAATAATAGAGCATCACAACAGATGCAATGGTAGTTTCCTGTTTCAGTATGGTTATAATATTCGCCAGTGAAAGGCGGTTCTGTTCCGCATTCCTGTGTAATACGGTATGCTTCGGGTGATAAATTCTTCTTGTTATTCATTCGTGTATTATAAGAGAAATTTAAGACCAACATCAATATCTAGAGTTTAAATATGCAAGAATATTTAGTTGGTGGTGCAATCCGAGATAAGATTTTAGGTGTCGCCACCGATACTACTGAAAAAGACTATGTCGTTGTAGATTCATCTCCTGAAGAAATGCAGTCTTTAGGTTTTCGTCAGGTTGGAAAGGAGTTTCCCGTTTTTCTTCATCCTCACTCTAAAGAAGAGTATGCACTTGCTCGATTGGAGAGAAAAGTTGGTAAGGGATACAAGGGGTTTGAATTTGATACATCGAAATCAGTTACATTAGAGCAGGATCTTTCGAGGAGAGATTTAACAATTAACGCAATTGCACAAAATAAGGATGGCTCTGGTGACTACATTGATCCTTTTGGAGGTTTAGAGGATATCAAAGAAAAAAAACTAAGGCATGTATCAGAAGCATTCGCTGAAGACCCAGTTAGAATCCTCAGAACAGCAAGGTTTGCATCCCGTTTTAATCATCTTGGATTTACTATAGATTCTAGGACGCTTGATTTAATGAAAATGATGGTAAGTTCTGGTGAGGTTGACGCGTTAACTCCAGAGAGAGTCTTTAAAGAAATTACTCTATCAATGAATTCAGAATCACCATCTACTTTTTTTGAAGTTTTGGTTGAAACTGGTGCCTATCAAAGATTATTTCCTATGCTTGAAATGTCTCCAGATGAAAACTTTAAGTATTTAGATCAGCAAAACCTAACTACCGAAGTAACCTTTGCTTTGTGGCTATATAATCAAACATCAAGCAATATTGGACTACTTTGCGAACATCTTAAATGTCCCAAAGATATGCAACATATTGCTGAACTAGTTTCAATCTGGCATAAATTTGCTTCAGATTTTTTAGCTTATGAGTCCGAAGAGATTCTAAACTTCTACCTTAAAACTGATGGATTAAGAAGACAAAAGAGATTTGATTTAATCTTGAATTCTTTTGAAAATTTAAATATAGATATCTCCATGATAGATCAATTAAAAATCCAGCTAAACTCAATCAAGATATCAGATTTAAAGAATATTAATATTGCTCAAGAGTTAACTGAAGAGCGTTTATCAGTCATTAGCAGATTTATCAATTCTGCAAAGTAAATCGTAATCACAGAAGTCGCAAGCATGCAAAGAAGGTAAAACTTTAGCATTGCCATTTTGAAACTGTTGGCTAGCTTTGACTAGTTCTTCTTTCCAATCAGAGACTTGCTTTTTCCATTCAGGCATTCTATTGATTGATTGACTACTCATTGGAAGATCATGTTTATTTTTTGTAATCGCTTTAAATTGACAGTTCTGAGGGTTGATTGTTGCAAATGCTACTCCACTGACCTCATTTGTAATTGCATAAATTGGAAGTTGGGCTTGCTCTAAGGGCTGATTAATCAGCTTGCTTAGCCCTATGTTCTTTCCAGTCTTGTAATCAATAATAAGTTTTGAGCCATCTTTTAATCTGTCCATTCGATCAATACGTGTAGAGAATTTTAAGCCATCAATCTCAACTTTAGTTTCAGACTCAGTTTTAATAACTTCAAAAAATTCTCTATCTTTTTCAAGATCTATGTATTTTTTAATTACCCTTTTTACTCTTTCCTTTTCGTTGTTCTTAAAATTTGATTCAGGTATTTCTCTGAGAGCAGTTTCTGAGTGGGCATCTATTAACTCATCGAGTGTATTGTCTGATAACTGCTTCAAATCTGAGCTTGATTGAACTTCATTAAAAAATCTCTCTAATATATTATGAATGATGTTCCCTTGCTCAAGCTTACTAAGGCCTATCGATGGATCACTACTCTCTGTAAAATTGAGTCGATTAGCAAATCCTTTAAATTGGCAGCCCATTTGATCTTGAAGTGATTTAACACCTTTCTTAATTTCTAAATTTTTAATTTTTGGTGCATTAAAATCTTCAATCAGCTCCATCTCTCTAGGTATTAAACGAAGATCTTGAATCTGGGTTGAATCCTTAAATAAAAGATAGGGTGTGGGTAGCTGCTCTCGACT
>CALKDH010000110.1 GCA_938086805.1 uncultured PS1 clade bacterium
ATTCGATGTTTCTTTAGATCGAGACTTACTAGATTCAATTGAAGAAAAACTTGGTCATGGGATGTATAAAATAAATTATTAATTATTGATTAAAAAAAGATAAAAAAACACTTTAAAAACAACAAATTTTTTAGTGCATTGTCAATCAATTCAATACCAATTAAATCAAGAAAAAATTAGCTTAGTTTTGTAATATTTATTGAACTGGTTTTTTTTAATTTAAATCACTCATAAAACACTCAATTGCTCTGAAAACCGCTCCATTAAAGGGAAAAACTTCAAAAGTTATCCGCGATAAGATATGTTTACAAGTTATTTATAAAAGTCAAAATATTTTCAGATAATCAAAAAATATAACTCATTGATTTTTATATAAAAAATTGTTGTGATTAATTATTAACCAAAACCGTAGGAATTACCAGTGTAGCGCAGAATTAATGGTTTATTTTTAAGATATCACCAGAGTTATCCACAGTTTTGTGGGTAAGTCTAATAACCCTTGATTTATAAGCATTTATGAGGCTATGAAAAAATTATTTGCTAACTTATCTATAATTTTTTCAGCAATAATTTGTTTGTTATTTTTTTCTATTTTTTCAATCTTATTTTTTGTAATGAGGTGAACTTCATTGTCATTCGAATTAAGACCAATTCCTACCTTTGAAACATCATTCAATACTATCGCATCACACATCTTTTTCTCGAGTTTGATTTTAGCATTTTCAATATGATTTTCAGTTTCAGCGGCAAAACCAATACAGATTGGTTTTTCTTCTAGTTGACATACGCTTGCTAAGATATCTTTATTTTCAGTTAGCTCAATTGCCATTAAGTTTTCATTTTTTTTGATTTTGTGTTTATTTGTTGTTTTCGGTTTAAAGTCTGCAACTGCCGCGCAACTAATAAATAAATCTTGTGATTTAATTTTCTTCATGACTGCCTTATACATATCATCAGCACTCACTACATGAATTATTTCAGCTCTTTTTTCAATATCAACTGATATTGATCCAACAATGAGAGTTGTTTTTGCTCCTGCTTGAATGCAGGCATGTGCAAGGGCCATTCCCATCTTGCCACTGCTATGATTAGAGATGAATCGAACAGGATCTATTGATTCTTTTGTACCACCTAGGGTGATCAATATATTTTTTCCACTAAGCACACTTGAGGTGAAAAGGTCGGCCGCTTGTTTTGCAATCTCTGATGACTCAGCTAGTCTTCCCTCTCCAATATCACCACAAGCCTGCTCTCCAAAGCCTGGTTCAATAATCAACATACCTCGCGTCCTGAGAAGTAGAAGATTGTCTTTCATTGCGCTTGAGGCAAACATTTGTTGATTCATTGCTGGAGCAATCATAACTTTTGCATCTGTTGCTAAAATGACAGTAGATAGTAAGTCATCAGCCCTCCCATGACAAAGCTTTGCAATGGTATTTGCTGAGGCTGGGGCTATGATAATTACATCAGCCCATTTTGCGAGTTCAATGTGGCCCATCGCAAGCTCAGCTTCCTTATCCCAAAGATTGTCATGCACTTTATTTTTAGAAATTGTTTGAAGCGATCTTTCACTTACAAATTCTCTGCCTCCATTTGTCACAATGACTCTAACCTCAGCCCCTAAGTCTTGAAGACGGCGAACAATATCAGGAGACTTATAGGCTGCTATTGAGCCACTGACTCCAAGAACAATTCTTTTATTGGTTAGATCACTCATAAAGGTTTGGCTCTGATTTTTAAATCAGTAGCTACTTGCGTTATTTCAATGATGTTAAGTGAAATTTTTTCTGACATTTTTTTTAAAGGGAGTTCCATCATGGCTTGAGCATCACTCCCAAGTATAACTGGAGCTGTATAAATAATAAACTCATCAATCAGTTTAGATTTCATCATGGCGCCATTAAGTCCACTTCCGGACTCTAGAAGTACATTGTTGATTCCCAAGTCTCCAAGTTGTTTTAAAGCTAGCTTTAAATCAATTTTTCCATTCTCTAAAATTTTTGAATTATCTTTATTAAGGACAATAGTCTCAGAGTCTGAAGAAAAAATATTGAGAGACTTATCGGTAATAGAATTATTGCTATCAACAACTACTCGGATTGGTTTAGAGCGCAACTTTTTGCTCCTCACGGTTAGCATTGGGTTATCATTCAGTATTGTGCCAGACCCAGTTAGAATGGCTTGATTTTGGCTTCGAAGGAGTTGGACATCTTCTCTGGAGGCTTCGCAAGTGATCCACTTACTTTCACCACTCTTCATTGCAACTCTTCCATCAAGGCTCATCGCAATTTTTGAGGTAATGAAAGGTAATCCTGTTTTCATTCTCTTAATAAAGCCGCGATTTATTTCAATCGCGCTATTCTCGAGCAGTCCAACTTTTACATCTATCCCAGTCTCTCTTAACGCTTTCACACCATTCCCAGCAACCAAGGGATTTGGATCAAGCGTTGCAACATAAACTTTCTTAATGCCTGATTTTTTAATTGCATCAATGCAGGGTGGCGTTTTACCATGATGAGAGCAAGGTTCTAGAGTTACATATAATTTGCAATTATCTGCTTTATGTTTAATTTGATTCAAAGCATTGACTTCTGCGTGTTCCTGGCCATACTGATGATGGTAGTCTTTTGCAATAATTTTGTCATCACTTGAGATAACACAGCCAACCATAGGATTCGCACCCACACCTCCCTGACCAAGCTTAGAAAGTTTAAGGGCAAGGGCCATACATTCTGTATCTTTTTGAGTGAAAGCCATTATAATAAATGTCAATAAATTTATTATTATTTTACGCGGGAGAGCGGAGTGGATGAACAGAAAAAACAAGCACTAAAAGTTGCCCTAGGACAAATTGAAAAGCAGTTTGGCAAAGGGTCAGTTATGTTCCTTGGTGAGGAAGAGGCCAGAACTGATATAGAAGCTGTCTCTACAGGAAGCTTAAGCCTTGACATTGCTCTTGGGATTGGTGGCCTACCCAAAGGTAGAGTAATTGAGATCTATGGACCAGAATCCTCAGGCAAAACTACAATGACACTCCATGTAATCGCGGAAATGCAAAAACTTGGTGGAACTGCTGCATTTATAGATGCAGAGCATGCTTTGGACCCCTCTTATGCGAGAAAACTTGGTGTTAACACTGATGATCTTTTAATATCTCAGCCCGATACTGGTGAGCAAGCTCTCGAAATCACTGACATGCTTGTTCGATCTGGTAGTGTAGACATTGTGGTTATTGACTCGGTTGCAGCGCTTACTCCAAAAGCGGAAATTGAAGGGGAAATGGGAGCTTCGCACATGGGCTTGCAGGCAAGACTTATGTCTCAGGCATTGAGAAAACTTACCTCCAATATTAAAAGAACCAACACAATGGTTATTTTTATCAATCAGCTTCGAATGAAAATTGGAGTAATGTTTGGTAACCCTGAAACTACAACAGGTGGTAACGCACTTAAGTTTTATGCATCCGTTCGATTAGATATTCGCAGAATTGGTTCGATCAAGAAGGGTGATGAAATTCTGGGTAATGAGACCCGTGTTAAGGTTTTAAAAAATAAAGTTGCGCCTCCATTTAAAAAGGCTGAGTTTCAAATTCTATACAACCAAGGCATCTCTAGAGAGAGCGAGATTATTGATTTAGGGGTTGAGCTAGGCTTTGTCGAAAAGGCTGGAGCTTGGTATAGCGTTGATGGTGAAAGGATTGGTCAAGGCAAAGACAATGCTAGAGAATACCTAAAGGAGCACAATGATATGAGTCAAGGGCTTGAAGAAAAAATTCGTGAAAAACTGATGAGTAGCGATCATGACGAATCAGACTCAGGAGAGTAAGTGCTATTCTTCTGGACTGAAAATGTTAATGAGGCGCGAGCACTCTAAGTTAGAGCTATCTCAAAAACTCCAAATGAAAGGTTTTGACTTTGAAGTTGTTAATAATTCAATTTCAAAACTGGTTGAGCAGAATTACCAAAGCGATGATCGTTTTTCAGAAGAATTTATTCAGATGCGATTTAGCCAGGGCAAGGGGCCATTAAAAATTGCTTCTGAGCTTAAAATGAGAGGCATTAACATTTTTGATTTATCAGTTTTCGATTGGTTTCAGTCAGCGAAAGAAATAAGACAAAGAAAATTTGGAGATGCATCTTCAATAGATTACAAAGAGAAAGCTAAACAAAAAAGGTTTTTACAGTCAAGAGGATTTAATCTTGATCAAATAAATCAAGCTTTTTAAAGTTAAAAATTTAATTCTTTTATGAAATTTGAACTCTTAAATACCAATGGTAAGGCGCGTTTAGGCAGACTTAGATTTGATAGAGGAATTGTCAATACGCCAGCCTTTATGCCGGTGGGGACCTATGGTACTGTTAAAGCAATGACTGTGGAGGAAGTCAAGGGGTTGGGAGCTGAAATCATTTTGGGTAATACTTTTCATTTATCAATTACCCCATCCACTGATGTCATTGAAGCGCATGGAGATCTCCATGATTTTATGAATTGGTCAGGACCAATATTAACTGACTCTGGAGGCTTTCAAGTTTTTAGTCTTGGAAAGATGCGCAAAATTACTGAGGAGGGCGTTTCATTTCGTTCACCAAAAGATGGGTCGTCAATTTTCATGGGGCCAGAAGAGTCAATGCAAATCCAGAAAAAATTAGGCTCAGATATTGTTATGATATTTGATGATTGCACTCCCTATCCTGCTGAAAAAAGTGAAGTTGATCAGTCGATGCAGTTGTCTCTTAGATGGGCGAAGAGATCTTTAATGGAGCTTCAAAGACTTAAGAATGAAAATGCTCTTTTTGGAATCATTCAAGGCGGAATGCATAAAGATTTAAGGCTTCAGTCTGCTGAGTCACTGATAGAGATGAATTTTGATGGTTATGCGATTGGAGGGCTCTCTGTTGGAGAGCCCAAAGAAGAAATGATGAAGGTCTTAGATTTTTTACCAGAGGAAATGCCTACTGATAAGCCTCGCTATCTTATGGGCGTGGGAACCCCTCTAGACCTCGTTGAAGGTGTTGCGATGGGAGTTGACATGTTCGACTGCGTTATGCCATCTAGAAATGCAAGAAATGGCTATTTATTCACCTCAGAGGGCGTCGTAAAAATTCGCAATGCAAAATATAAAATAGATACTGGCCCACTTGATCCAAATTGCAGTTGCAATACATGTAAAAATTACTCAAGATCTTATCTTCATCAC
>CALKDH010000111.1 GCA_938086805.1 uncultured PS1 clade bacterium
CAATAATCATAGTTGAGGCAACTGTAGTTGAACCGGAAAGCTTCTGAGCCACGGTAATAGGAAGGTCTCTTCTGGAGACTTTTTTTACCTCCTCATTAGTTGCTAAAAACTCAATTTCTTCATGAGTCAGGCCTACCTTTAATCGTCCATTTATGATCGCTATTGTCGCTGGTACAGCTTTATTTGAGCGAACTGTCTCCTCAACCATCAGAGCAGTTTCAACATTTTTGGGATAAGGCATTCCATGAGAAATAATAGTTGACTCTAGTGCAACAACAGGTTCATTATTCTTAATTGCTTTCTCAACGTCAGGATGAATGTCTAAATAGTCACTATATGTCATGATCTCTCTTCCTTAATTTCCTTTAATAATAGTTTAACGCACTCTTCTGATAATTCATCACTGATAGTGTTGACACTTCTGAGAGCAATCACCGCTGCTGCAGAAGCAAATTCAGCAGTTTCTTTAATGCTATTGAGTTTAAGAAAACCATAAACAACCCCAGCAGTAAAAGCATCTCCAGCTCCATTTGCACTAATCACATCGGCGCCTTTATGAAGGTGCAGTCCAAAATCCTCACCATCGTAATAAAAAACTCCTTCCTCTCCTAGCGTCATGAAAATTTGCTTACAACCCATATCAAAAATTTTTTGAGCCGCAGTTAGCATACTGTCCTTGTCAGAAATCTTAATACCAGTAATCAGCTCAGTTTCCAATCTGTTTGGTTTGACCGTATGAAATCTTCCAATCAGATTAAGTATTTTAGAAGTCTTAGCAAACGAAACAGGATCTAAGAATAAGGGAATGTTGCTATATTTATCAGTCAAGTATTCAATGACTGGGATAGGGATATTGGTATCAACCACGATTGCACTACTTTGGCCTATAGTATGGCCCCAGACTTCAATATCCTGAATTGTCATTTCATCAATAATTCTCATGTCTGATATAGAAACAAGCATATCGTTATTATCATCAAGAACCGACAAGTACTGACTTGTTGGAAGAGAGCTATCCTTTTTTAAGAGAGACGTATCAACACCAGATGCTTCTGACTTTCTAATGACAAAATCTCCTAATGCGTCATTACCCGCATAAGATAATATCTTTGAATGAACATTCAGTTTAGCTATATTCTCAGCTATATTCCTCCCAACTCCCCCTGCTGACATAGCTATCTCTCCAGGGTTTGAGTCATTAAATACGAGTGGATTGACTGATGAGCCTTGCAGGTCAATATTTAAACCGCCAATGACAGATACAAAGGGCTTCGCTGAACTATTTTGCATGCAACAGAAAAGTTAATAATTTGAATATATTATCTCATTATTTGAGAACATAAATAATCACAAAAAAGTTTTAAAAATTACTTGGTGGATTAAGAATGAATTAACTAAAATTGGTTCAATGAATAATGTATTTGTAGCCCTTGGCAATCAACTTTTTGAACCTAATCTTTTAAAAAATTTAGGTTGTGAACATGTTTTTATTTCAGAGGATTTCCAGCTCTGTCGCTATGAGAGGCACCATAAACTTAAACTGTATCTTTTCCTAACCGCAATGAGGGAGTATAGAGACGAACTCAAGGATTCAGGCCTAACAGTTCATTACTTTAAGCTTGAAGAGAGAAATGAGGATGAGAGTTACTTAAAGCACCTTATTGACTTTGCAGCCAAAAACAATATCCACCAACTGAATTTCTTTGAAATTGAGGACAAGCCCTTCGAAAAAGAACTATTAAATGGACTCAGCACCTCTAATATTGAATCAATAACCCACCCTTCCCCAAACTTCTTATTCTCCAGAGAGGAATTTCGCTTTCTCACTAAAGATAACAAAGTTTTTAGGATGGCTAATTTCTATCAAAAGGGTAGAAAGAAATTTGATATCTTGCTAGATGAAAACCAAAAGCCTCTAGGTGGCAAGTGGTCTTTTGATCAAGAGAACAGAAAAAAAATACCCGCCAAAGTAACCATTCCTGAGATGCCAAAGTATAATCTTTCTGAGCACCATGACAGCATCTGTAATATTATCAATGAGCACTTCAGTGATCACCCTGGCTATCTAAACAACCCTTGGTTCCCAGTCACTCGAAAAGATGCTGAAAATCAGTTTGGCGACTTTATCAAAAACAGGATGGGTCAATTTGGTATTTATGAGGATGCAATGCTTGAAGGCAAAAACTTCTTGTTTCATAGCTGTATTAGTGCCTCCTTGAATATTGGACTCCTGTCACCACAAAAGGTTATTCAAACCCTTTTGGATTGTGCAGAAGAGTTTCAAATACCAATGAATTCTTTAGAGGGTTTTATTAGGCAGGTACTAGGGTGGAGAGAATTTATAAGAGGAATCTATCAGGTCAAGGGTGATTACCAAATGAGTCATAATTATTGGAAGCACACTGGAAAGTTAAAAGATAGCTGGTATCAAGCCTCAACAGGAATAGTACCACTGGATGACTCAATTAAAACTGCTCTTGAAGACGGCTACAATCATCATATTCCAAGGCTCATGGTAATCAGCAATCTGATGAATCTATGTGAGGTTGACCCAAAAGAAATATATCGATGGTTTATGGAGATGTATATCGACTCATCTGAGTGGGTCATGGTGCCTAATGTTTTTGGCATGGCAACCTATTCGGATGGTGGCTTAATGTCGACAAAGCCCTACACTTGTGGATCCAATTACTTCTTAAAAATGAGCAATTATAAGAAAGGCGAGTGGTGTGACATTGTTGATGGTCTTTATTGGCGTTTTATAGATAAGAATAGAAGCTTTTATCAATCTAACCCTAGACTTTCTTTACAGGCAACATTTCTTGACAGACTCTCACCAGAGCGAAAAGAATTGATATTTTCTAAAGCTGAAACGTTCATAGCGGAGCATACTTCCTAAAAAAAGGGCTAACTTCAGCTAGCCCTTTCTTCATAGCATTATTAGCTTTAACTAGTTTTGCTGAATACGTCCATCAGTATATCCAGAATAGCCTGGATTTGCACCAATGTAGTCAGCAACAACTTCAGCTAGATCTGGACCAAAGTCATAGATATCAGAGGCTGATCTAAAGACTTTATAGCCATCGCCACCGCCACGGATAAAGTTATTAGAAACCATACCATAGGTTTTATTTAAATCAAGTGGCACCCAGCTGCCATCTTCATCAATATCTATGGAAGTTACTCTTCCACCATTTGCAGGCTGAGTGGGATCAAATGTAAACCTCATACCAGAAACCTGCGGGAACCTGCCAGCAACATCTTCAACTTCACTAACGCCATTTTCAATGGCAGTCAAAAGCTGTTTGCCAGTCACTTTGAATGTCGATAGTGTATTTTGGAATGGAAGTATCGTCATAACTTCTCCAAGGGTTACTTCACCTGCATCAAGGGATGCCCTTATGCCTCCAGAGTTTGCCAAAGCAATTGTATAACCCTTATCCATAACTGCCTCTCTCATTGCATCAGCAATCATGTTGCCCATGTCACATTCTTGAACACGGCAAACTGCTCTATCGCCGTTAAGTGAAGCAGAAACATTACCAACTTTTGTCTCCTTGAGTTTGTTAATTGGCTTTTCCAATATATCTAAGCGTGCAACGATTTGTGCATCTTCATTCACTGATGAGTCAATCAAGATTGGCTCACCTTCTGCCGAAATCACATTACCCGCATCATCAAAGACGAGATTAAGCTCACCAAGATACTTTCCATATGCATAAGCCTGAATAATCTGAACACCATTAACTACTGTAGGGTATGGGCCTACTGCTCTATCATTAATATTGGATAGCAAGGCGTTATCATGACCACCCACAATAACATCAACGCCATCAGTTTTGGCTGCTATCTCCTTGTCAATCGCATAGGAAGAGTGAGAAAGAAGAATAATTTTGTTAACCCCCCTTGCTCTTAATGCACGAACTTCAGATTGAACTGCATTGATTGCGTCCGTAAAAATAATGTTATCACCCGGACTTGAGAGGTCTTTGACATCCTCAGTCACAACACCAATAAGGCCAATTTTTTGACCACCCTTTTCAACAATTGTTGACTTCTTAAGGATATCTCTAAGGGCTGGCTCTAGACTGATATGGGCATTAGCCATAAGGACAGGAAAATCTACAGATTCCATAAAATCTCTTAAAGTCTCAGGACCATCATCAAACTCATGGTTACCGACAGCCATGCCATCGTATTCAAGTGCATTCATCATGCCTGCTGCAACTTTACCTTTATAAAGGTTGTAAAAAAGTGTCCCCTGAAACTGATCACCGCCATCTAAAAGTATGGTGTTTTCATGCCTTCCTCGGGCATCTTTAATAGCGGAAATTAAACGCGCGGTTCCTCCAAAACACTTGCCTTCAGCATTGCTTTCTTGAGAACAGTTATTGTCATACTTACTTATAGGTCTAAATCTTGCATGAAAGTCATTGGTATGCAGTATAGTCAACTCAAACGCCTTGTGTCCATCAGCCATTGCTGGTTGAGAATAAATACCCAATGTTAAAAAACAACTTAAGCCAATAATTATCGGCAATGGAACTCTTATTTTCAGCCTCATTGACTGAAATATTTCTCCTATTTTCATAGCTTTCTCTCCCTTTAGATTAATATGAAGTCTGAAAATTAATTAAATAATCAATAATTAACACTTTTATTGTAGACCTTTTTAATTTGTTTGAAAAGGAATTACATAAAAAATAGCTTCAAAGAAATTTACTTTTTAGTTTTAAAAGCCAGTTTGAGATATCTAGATTTATCGAGTACAAACAGGGAAGCAGTATTAGCGTTACAAAAGTACCAAACAATAAGCCATAACCAAGAGCCATTACCATTGGCTGAAGGAATGCATCTTTACCACCAAAACCATAGATGAGCGGCAACACCCCTGCTAGCGTTGTAAGGGTTGTTAATATGACTGCCCTTAAACGATCTTTTGCACCCTTCGCAATCCATTCTTTTGAAACAATGCTCTCACCAGTTTCTTTTTTGATGTGATTCAAATGGCTGATCATAACCAGTGAATCATTAACCACAACACCTACTAAAGCCAAAACCCCCAATAAAACAAAAAAACTAAACGTTTCAGAGTGAAAGAAAAAGGCCCAAACAACCCCAATCAAAGCAAAGGGAATACTCAGGATGACAAGCAATGGCTGAGAGTATGAATTAAACAGCAGAGATATAAGCATATATATTCCAAAGACAGCAAAACCAAGTGCAAGGGAAAAGTCACTTAAGGCTTCTTTTGCTTCCAAGGAGCTACCCCCTTCTATGGCGCGGATTTCAGGAAAATTATTAATCAAATCAAGCTCATCCAGTGCTCTTTGTGAGACAGATTGGGCGGTAGTTATGGCGTCTTCAACCGCTGCGCTCACCTTAACAACTCGCTCACCATTTAGGTGTTTATAGTTTGGATCACCCGGCGTCTCAATGACACTTGCAAATTGAGACATTGGAATCATTCTTCCTTGGTTATTTCTGATTGAGGTTTTCGTGATGTAGTCATCAGAATAATTACTATCACCTAGATACATTTTTACGTTTAAGCTAGTGTTGTCAAAGTCTACATCAGAAACATCCATTCCAGAATAAATGGTCCTTAAATGACTATAAACCTGCTGATACTGAATTCCTAGTCTTGCCATTGACTCGTAATCTAGCAAAACCTCAATTCGATTATTACTTAAATCATCATCACGATCAATGTCACTGACTCCGTCGTAACTGTTGAGAATTTTTTCCAGTTGATCAACGGCTGATTGTCGCTGAGCATCGTTATTTCCAACCAGACTTAGTTCAATATCGAGTGCTCCACTTGGACCACCCCTATTTGTCCTAAAATTAATCCTGGAAACGCCTTCAATGTCTTTTGTTTCTGCTTTTAAAATTTCTATAATTTCTTTGGCAGAGATTTCACGATCATTAGCTGGAATCAAAGTGATTGCTATAGAGGCTCTATTAGAACCTCTAGATCCAATAGTGCTAGTAAAAAAGTCCAGGTTTTCACCAACCTTATCGATAATAATTTCATCAATTTTAATGATGGACTGCTCTGTCGTTTCAACTGGCGTCCCAAGAGGTGTTTGCACCCTTATATTGATGGAGTTTGTGCCACTCGATGGCCACTGAATATAACTAATCTCTTTTGTTCCTATATAAGCACTAAATGCAAGCAGTCCAATAAACAAACTCAAGACTATAAATCGCCATCTCAAAATTACTAACAAAACTTTTTCAAACCATCTCTCGACTGGCTTAAACCATGTTTTTTGTTTTTTAGACCTACTCCCAGACATATGTGCTGGCAAAGCAATACTCACCTCGAGCAATGAAAATGCTAAGGCGCAGATAACAGTAATTGGGAGTATGTATATAAATTTACCTGTCGTACCACTGACTAACAGAACCGTTGATATGGCAAGAACAGTCGTTAAAATAGTCGTAATAACTGGCATGATGACCCTTTTAAGGCCATCAACGATATTTTGATATACATCACCGCCCTTCTCTTTGTAGTGGTGAATACTCTCAGCTATGATGATACTGTCATCAACAACCAAACCTAAAACTAGAACCATTCCAATCGTTGAAATTAAATTAATAGTTTCACCTGCAAAACCCAAAAAAGCCACCGTTCCCAAAAGGGTAACTGGGATACTTATTGCCACCCAGAACGCAGTTTTTAAAGATAGAAATAAGCCCAAAACAACCATAATCAGAGCTAGCCCAACCAGGGCATTATTCATGACAATGTTTAATCGATTAGAAACTGACTTTGATCGATCATTGGTAACTATTAAATTAAGGTCAGGGGGATAGGTTTCTTTTAGTGTATTTAAAGTCTCCCTTACTTTTTCAACCGTTCTAATAACATCGGCTTTTTCTGTTTTTGTAACCTTGAGAATATAGCCCTTAGTGCCATTAATACGTGTGATTGTGTTTAAACCGATTTCACCCTCATCGATTGACGCAATGTCTTTTAATAGAATTGTTGGACCATCAAAGCTAGACTTGACAACAACATTCTCCAAAGACTCCATCGTTTCATATTCAGAGATAATAACTATATTTTTTTGGTTCCTTCCTTGATTATTGTCACCAATAGCAGAACGAATATTTTGATCGGCGATAACACTTCTGACTTGGTCAAAAGAGAGCTGGTATTGTAAAAGCTTTTCAGGATTAATTCTGATCTGCACCTCTCTCTCTGAATCGCCACTCACGTTTACACTTGAAACACCATCAATCAACGATAGGTTTTTTTCAATATTATTTGCTATGGCTTTGGCAGTCTCAATATTAATATTGTCACCCCCAATAACTATTGTGAGAATTGGCCACTCCGTGCTGGTTCTGTCAACTACCCGAGGATCGTTGGCATCTTCGGGCAGGTCTTCAATTTCATTGACTGCCTCAAAAATACTATCCTTTACAGATTGAATATCATCCACATTTTCCTCAATCTCAATATTAATTCTAGAAGAGCCTTCAGATGAGGTAGACGTTAACTCCTTGATTCCATATATTCCCTTTACTTTGTCCTCAATAACGTTCGTAATATTCTTCTCAACATCCCTTGGAGATGCACTTGGGTATGAAGTATTAATAGAAAGTCGATCAAATTCAATAACTGGGTAAGTGTCGCGCTGAATTTTTTGAAGCGTCATAAAACCCAGTATCACTACTGATAATGTAAAAAGCAGTGCTAGTTTTTTTTGTTTAGCAAAAAAAATAAGAAACGCATTCATAGGCTTGGTATTTTAAATCTCATAGTGTTAAGTTTAATCAATAAAGAAATTACTCGAAAATATCTAATAGATCTGAAAATAATAAAAAAAAATACCATGTTATTCATAAACTTTTGCCTAATAATGAAGATAGAGTGAATGTTTAATCAATTCATAATTGAATGTAATAACAATGAAATATAAAGCAAGTCATCTTTTTTTAAAGGTTCAACAAAAAATTTTTAAGTCGGCTACCTACGATTTCAGGAGCTTCGATCAATATAGAATGCTTAAACTTATCTAGAATACAGAGTTCAGAATTTGGCAAGCTATCTGCCATTAATTTATTGAGTCTTGGGTTGCAACCACCATCATTTTCACCAGTCAATACAAAGCATGGCTGGTTAATTTCATTTAACCATGGAGACATTTCAGTTTCAGCATAGATACGGAAAACCTCTAAAAAGACTTCTGGGTTTGTATCAATAACTTGCTGCAAACGAAACTCTACTGCATCATTATTATCTTTGATAAACTGATCAGTAAACCATCGATTAGTCAAAGTGCTTAATATGGGCTCAATACCTTTTTGATTCATGCTGTCAACGATTGCAATGACTTTACTTTGATCTTCTTTTGTTCTAAATGCAGCAGTACTAAGCAGTGAAATTGAAAGAACATTATTAGGATACGAGTTTGCATATCTTGGACCAATCATTCCGCCTAGTGAATGACCAACAAGATGGATTTTTTGAAGGTTTAGAATCAGTCTAAGTGCCTCTAAGTCCTCAACTAGGGTATCTAAACTATATGGCAACTCCCCTTTAGGAGAGTCTCCATGACCTCTTAAATCGTAACTTATGCAGGTAAAGTTGTTTTCTAGATGCAGGATAACCTTATCCCAGGCAGATTTACGAGCTCCAATGCCGTGAATGAAAATGATTGCTGGTCCTGAACCCGAAATACTATAGCTTGAATCAATGCTGGCCATAATCTATGAAAAATGAGGAATAACTTTATCAGAAAACTCTTCAATTGAAGTCATTGTATCTTTATGACTCGCACCAAAATTCATATTTAAAATCAACCGATCAATGCCGATTTCTTCATAGGGCAAGAGCTTATCAATCATCTCCTCAACCGAGCAAATCAATAAACTCTCATTTAACTCTTCCATACTTTGCTTTCTAGGCAATATATCAATCATTCCATGGTTTACCTTACCGGGGCCAGTAAAGACATTATCAAACCGTGAATAGTATTCATAAGCCACCTCAAGTTTCTCTCTCTTGTCTTGTTCATTTTTTGCAACAAATGCAACTCTTGACAAAGATATACTTAAATCATCCCCTTTACGACCTAGGTCTCTCTTGCCTCTATTAAATCCATCAACTTGATTCAACATTAACTGGTGGTCACCCGAAAGTGGTGTTGTCATAATATGAAAGCCTCTCTTAGTACACTCATAGATTCCCTCTGGATCTAATACAGCCATCATAATTGGTGGACCATTATTAGTCATTGGTCTTGGCATAACAGTCAATTTATCGAAGTTATAGTATTTACCACTCCAAGACACTTCCTCTCTTGAAAGGAGAGCCGTCAAGACATCGAGTGACTCGTTAAACTTTTCTCTGCTTTCATCCAGAGGAGAATCTAATCGAGCCATTTCATATGCAAACGCACCCCTACCAACTCCCAAGAATAGTCGATTATTGGTAAATATTTGAGAAGCAATAACTTCTCCAGCGTAAACCCTCATATCATGAAGAGGCAAAACCACAACAGCTGTAATAATGTTAATGTTTTGGGTGGCCTCAGCAATCTTCACTGCAAATTGAAGAGGCGCAGGCATCATCAAAATGTTGATTAAATGATGTTCTGTCAAAGCGACGCTATCATAGCCACCTTGGTCACAAAGAACAGCCTGCTCAAACATATCGCCATATAGACGATTTCCAGTGTATTCTTTAGTCCTTAAGTAGGAGGATAATTGTTGGCAAAACTTCATAAATTAGTTATTAGAGGCTAAAGATTCTGAGTGACAACTTTATCATAAAGCATAACTTTATTTTTTAAAATTTCAAACTCAAATATAATGCAATTGTGAACAAAATCTTAATGCTTCTATTTGGCATCATTTTCTTGGTAACTAGTATCGCCTTTAGAGATATTTATTTGTCTCTAAAACTCTTTTTGTATTTTGGTTTTTGGTGCTCAATCATTTGGATGACAAGGTATTTATCTCGAGACTTTACGGATGGGAGAAAGAATGATTTTTTTGGAGAATAATTGTTTTGCTGAATAAAAAATCAGAAATTGTAATTGTTGATGAAAAACTCTATCACCTCGGCATAAAAAAATCAGACCTTGCTGAAAATATCTTTATCGTTGGCGATCCTGCCAGGGCCATTCGAGTATCTCAAGAGTTTGACCAGATTGATTGTGAAATCTCTAATCGTGAGTATCTAACTTTTACTGGGAGTTATCGCGGTATACCCGTTTCGGTTATTGGAACTGGAATAGGAACAGATAATGTTGAGATTGCCTTAGTGGAGGCATACATAGCTCATGAATTCGATCTTAAGAGCGCTGAGAAACTACAAAACTGTAGCCCATTAACCATTATTCGTCTTGGAACGTCTGGTGGAGTTCAGCCAGATGTCACCCCAGGTTCACTTGCCATCTCTTCGTATGCATTAGGCCTTGATAGTACTGGAATTTATTACGAGCAGTCGGCAGAAGACAAGATTGTAAAAAAAATTGAAACAGAAGCATCAAAAATTCTTAATAGTGCAATTGATAAAAAGTCTAGGTTTAAAGGAAAAATAACGCCATATGCTTCAAAGGCTTCAAGCAAAGTAACCCATGCATTGATGAATCAAGCTGAGGCTTATGGCGTCGAATTTGAAACTGGAATTACTGTCTCTTCTCCTGGCTTTTATGGCCCATCCTCTCGGTATATCGAAGGATTAAACAATACACTTTCAGATATTAAAGGTAGTCTCTCATCACTTAATATTGATGGATTAAAAGTGCATAATATGGAGATGGAGTCTAGCCTTTTCTTTCATTTATGCTCTCAGCTTGGTTACCGCGCTGGAACAATCTGTACAGTCATTAGTGGACCAAATGATAGCGACTCAATCATTGATTATGAAGCAGCAATAGGCAACACTATCAGAATAGGATTGAACGCTCTTGTGGAGCTTAATGATGATTAATAAGGGGCTACTAAAGCAAGCAATATTGATTGTTTTGTTTTTCCTTGGAGGGTCCATATTTGCTGATGAAGTGAGCAAAATGAATATCATCGATGATCAGACTAATCAAATCAGTGTTGAGGGTTTTGAATTTGAGCGTCTAGACTCAAATGACGCAACAACAATAAAAATTGAGACCAAAAGAGCAACCAAAGTGAGCTGCTCTATTTTTGATAAAAATAATAGACCCGTTACCACCATAGAGGAATCTATTAAACCCCCAATAACTGAGCTTAAAGCGCTCTCTAAGAATGTCATGGTGACCTCAGTAAGGTGCCTTGAAGTAGAGCAGGCTATTGTTCAGCCAGAGGCTGTGTTGATGGAAATGTATTTCAAAATGCCCACATTCTTATTAGACAACATTTAAGATGTGAACAAACTCGCTATTGTTTAAACACCGCAGCAAATAGAGTTTTACTGCGGCCATAGTTTAAATGCTATTTCTGATTTTCAATGTTCTTGAACTCTCTGACAGTCAAAAATGCACCAATAATGGCGAGAACAAAACAAAATAGCCCAGTAAGAAATATTAATGAATCATCCATGATTAATCCTTCCTAGCTATTATCTTAAAGTAAATAGCAAATGTTAAAATTGACGGTATCCAAGTGGAGGTAAACAAAGCTTCTTGTCTTGTATCAACCCCTTGAAACCACAGATATGCTGTGGTCACAAATGCGACACCAACAGAAACCAAAATACATATATCTGACGTTTTAATCATAATTACATCCTTGTTATAAAATTAGTCTTCATTCCAAAAAGCCCAAGAACTTATCAGTAGAAGGAGGACCGCAAATGATGCATGTGCCCTAATACTTGTTTCTTGAGGTAACACTATTAAAAATGGGACAATATTAGCCATACCTAATAAAAGCCAAACTACAGCAAATGTTGCTAATGAAAGCGCTAATACCCCTATTTTTTTTCTCATACTTTTTCAGTAGTTCAACTTCAAACGTCAGTTTAGAGAATGCAAGTAAGCGATAAATGTGGAATTCATGAATATTAAGTGGAGATTGAAGCAACATATTGAGCAATATGAAATAATCAAATGACTTGATTAAAGCGATTACCCTTTTTATGAACGCAATATCACCTAAAAAACTCATTAATAGTAAGTGGACTAAAGTTAACCCGGTAAATAAAGAGAGGCACTTTATTGTCACCAAGATTGAGTTTGATGAGAATTCAACTATCAATCATTGCTTTATTGAGGCTGTAATAACAAAACAAGAAAAAGAGATTAACTGGATCGAACTAAAGAATGAAAAGATTTGGTTACAGGGCTGGAAATAATCTTGAAGCCCTTCGGCCAATTCCAAAATAAATTATAATTCTTTTATGAGTATAAAAAATGGACTAAATACTGAGCTACTAGAAAACGGAATGACCCTCCAAACGACCTATTTAAATGGTTTAAAAAGTGGCTCTGAAACCTATTATTACCCTAATGGGCAAAAGGCCTCTGAAGGCTTTTATAAAGACGACAAACTAGAGGGCTCTCTCACCTACTGGTATGACAACGGTCAAAAGGCATCAGAAGGCCATTATGTTAATGATAAACCCGAAGGAATCCAAACGGCTTGGGATGAAAATGGGCAGCTTGAATCTGAGCAGGAGTACAAAAACGGAGAACTCAACGGGAAATCAGTTTTTTATGAAAACGGCATCAAAACCTCAGAGTTTGTCTTAAAAAATGGTGACATTGTCAGAGAACTCAATGGATAACAGGGTTGTTGATTGCTACGCTGAACTTAAACGTCTTCAGGACTTACAGTATGAGTCTGACTTTAACGATAATCTCAAACAGTCTGAATTCTACAGGCTTAAAGTAGAACACATAAAGAGTCTTATTAAAAACGGTATTGAATATATTCCTAACTTTTAACTAGAGATGATTAATCAAACAGAATATTACTTTGGCTATGGGTCAAACCTTTCAAAGGAGCAAATGGCCATTCGTTGCCCAGAGTCAAACTATTTTAGTTCTGGAAAGCTTTTAGATTATTCTTGGCTTATTAATGCTAGAGGCTATGCAAGCATCAAACCCTCTCAAGGCGAGTTTGTTATAGGCGAAATTTTTACCTTAAGTCAACAAGATATTGACTACTTAGACATCTATGAGAGTGTTGATGAAGGAATGTATTTAAAAACTTATTTAAGTGTTGAGACGCCAAAAGGGTTAATCGATTGCCTAGTTTATATAGCCTCAGATAATACTGAAGGCTTGCCTCAGGAGGAGTATATTGATAGAATCAACCTAGGGATAAAAAGTGCAAATCTGCCTGATACGTATGTTCAAAAAGCAATTAGGCCATTTATTCCTGAAAGCTAGAGAATCGCTTTTAGTTCTTCATTCATAAAGCAATCAACAACAAGGTGATAACGATCAACATCGCTGTTATTGCTTACTGAGTGCGGCTTAGTGACATCTAAATAATAGAAATGTCCTGTTTTTAGATAGAGTTTCTGTCCAGCATCATCTTCATCGCTCTCATACATAGTAAACACGACATTGCTATTAGTTCGACTTGGAAAATGAAGTCTCACTATTTTTTTGTTTTCAATATCCTGATCAATATTGTCATTGTGTTTGCGTAGAGATTTACCAGCAGCAAGCTTCATAAATCTAATTCTTTCAAATTCACATGGCAATCTAGATAATATTTGACGAATAGGTCTCATAACTGGATCGGCACTCAAAGATGTCCACTGCAACTTAGAATCAACTCTAATATCACTCTTTACAAACCCATGTTTGAAGATATCAGAGGGCTTAGGACCATATCCATGAAATGATAAAGCCGTCCAAATATTGTTATTCTTATATGGCGCAATTTGAGTTAAGGTTTGAAACTTAAAGCCATCAAGGTACTCAGCTACTTCAGATAAGTCTCCAGAAAAGGGCTCAATTGAAATTTCAAAATTATGTTCTAAAGAATTCTTCACAGCGCTTCAAATCAACACAAAAACAATCAAAATATATTTTATACTCTCACAGAAGCATTTATTTAAATTAAGACAGTAAATCAATGTATTGTATAAAGACTGAAATACCTCAAGAAATCTGTGACATTGATGATGAACTAAAGGCTATTTATCACAGCAGGGATACGGTTTGTATTTGGGTTCTTAAATCGCGAGAGGATCGGAATCGTTTTGTGGATGAAACTGCTGGAATGGTCAAAAGCGAAAGAGAACAACACTTTAAATCTTTTTATAATTAAATTACAAGGAATTTTAAGATGAGCTGGTGGTCAACGGTTATTGGTGGTGCAGTAGGCTTTATGATTGGAGGGCCTCTAGGCGCTATGCTTGGGGTTGCTTTTGCTAGCAACTTCTCAAAAAGAAGATCACAATCTGGTTTCAATAATAATTTTGGCCCAGGCAACCAGCAGCGGGTTCAAGCAGCCTTTTTTAGTGGCGTATTCTCTGTTATGGGCTACATCTCTAAAGTTGATGGCAAGGTCTCAAAATCCGAAATAATTCTCGCACAACAGGTCATGGAACATATGCAGTTATCAGAGGATATGATTAAAGTGGCAAAAGATCTATTTAATCAAGGCAAGCAGTCTGACTTTAATCTTGACGAGGTACTTGAGCAATTTCGAGTTGAGACACACAGGAGAACTCACCTCATTCGCATGTTTTTAGAAATCCAAATCCAAGCAGCTTATGCCGATGGAATTTTTGATAATAGTGAGCACAATGCGCTCAAAGCCATCGCTCAAAAACTGCACTTCCCTCTTCATGAACTAGAAAACCTTATTCAGCAGTTTGCTGCCTCAAAGAGTGGCTCCAAGCAAACCTCTGTTGAGGATGCCTACAAAATACTCGGGGTAGAAGAATCTTTTGAAGATAAAGAGATTAAGCGAGCTTACAGGCGCTTATTGGCTCAACATCACCCTGATAAACTCGTTGCCAAGGGACTACCCGAAGAGATGCAAAAGCTTGCCAACGAAAAAACTCAAGAAATTATCAGTGCATACGAGATTATCAAAAAGCACAGAGGTATGCGCTAAGCAGACAATCTATACTTTTTCGACTTATCCCCAGTAATCGGTCGATATCGTATCAATAACCTCTTGACTTTCCAATTCAACTCCAGCGTTAGCCCTTTTTTGAGTAATGTCTGTTCGCTGAGTTAGAACTTCGAATTTGGACGGATCTTTGACTTCCGTGACATCATAAACTTTGGTTTGATCATCATTAGTCCCAGCCCAAAGTATTTTAATTCCTAGCTCATTTAGATCCGGCTCAATATCCTTATACATCTCTAGCCAAGTGTCAAAGCCTTTAGTAATTTTAAATGTCGATAAAAACTTCATAGATTACCTCTTTTTTGAATTAAACCAAATTAGATTATAAGTGATGTTTCAACAGAGCTCAAATTAGCCAAACCTTGATAGAGCTATTTGTTCTGGCGCAGGTAATCCCAATATTGCTCTAAATCATTTTCAAAAGAGATGACATCGTCACCCTTTCTAAATAGTCTTTTTTCTTTCTTTTTGGTGTTCCACTTAAGGTCTTGATTGAGACTATTGTATGCCCTAATCAGTTCTTGTTTGGTTGCATCTTTTATACTATCAATCCAATCATCCTGCTGAATATTGACTTCAATCCAACCATTCTTAATGCAGACATCACGCCAAATTTCATAGGATAATTCATCTTCATTTTTTATAGCCATTTGATGAATGAATTCTTGTAGCAATGGAGACTGACTCAGATAATAACTCATAAATATATAATTAAATATTTATGACAACAAGTCATCAAAAAACTTCCCTATTTCAGTAAAAATACCGTCATCCTTGTGGAGTTCTTCTTTTTCTTTTTTTAACCAGTCCTCAATATCACTTTCAAACCACTTATTCGCTCTTCCATATTTTTTGGGTGAAGGAAACTCACCTTTTTTAATCATCTGATAGAGCTTGGTTCGTTTGAAGCCAACGATTTCAGTGACTTGTTTTTCAGTGAGAAGCTTATCCATCCCTAAATTATATTCAAACTTTGGAATTAAATGAGTTCAGTTGATACTGCAAAAATTGCAATTAACAGTAATGCGAGGGTTTGCAAAACTAGAAGAGCGATTGATCTACCACCGAGCTCCATCATAGACTTAAGTGATGTGGTCACGCCCAGGCCAGCAATCGCGAAGACCAAGGACCATTGTGATACATTAGACAAAAACTCTGAGAGTATCATTGGTATATATCCGCTGCTATTAACTACCAGGCACACCGCAAAGGCAAGTGCAAACCAAGGAAAGGCTTTTGGGCTTATTGATTTGGACTCCCCTCTATTAAGAAGAACTGCAATCATGATGACTATGATAGGCAGCATAGAAATCCTCAAGAGCTTGATAAAGGTCGCGATATCACCAGTCTCGTTTGACACCGCATAACCCGCACCAACTACCTGTGCAACGTCATGAATCGTTGATCCAATCAGAATACCAATTTCAGCATCTGAAAACTCTGCAACCGAAAAAAGAATGGGATACGCGATCATTGCGATAGTCGATAAGGCTGTCACACATACGACAATGAACAGTGTATCACGATGCCTTTCTTTCCAGTTAGGAAGCACCGAGGCAACAGCTAGAGCTGCAGCTGCACCACAAATGGATACCGCACAAGCAGTTAAAAGGCTAAAGAGATACCTTCTGCCCATAAGCTTAGCAATCAGAACGCTGGTTCCTATAGACAAAATGACCAAAATTGGCACAAACAATAAAGTATTAGTTCCAAGTCCAGAAATTTGCTCAATTGTAACTCGAAAGCCTAAAAGTGCTACCCCAAAACGCAGAATTTTCTTACTCGAAAACTCAATTCCAGGAGCACAACGCTCATCACTTGAGAGAAAATTAAATGCAATTCCAATCAAAAGTGCAAACAGCATAACTGGTGCTTTGTAATGAAGACTCAGAAAGCCAGCAGCTGCAGCAATAGTGCCAACTACAATAAGACCAGGAGAAAGGACCGATAGTCGATTCTGAAAGTTAAGAAATAGTGAATTCATAAATAAATCTATTTTACGTTAATTGAAAAAAATAATTCCAAGTATCATGATAGTTCAGATAACAAAAAAGGAGAAAAAATATGAATGTATGTGTCGTATCTACTTTCGAAGGCACTACTGAGGACTATATGGAAATGTTCAATTCCACCAAAGAAAAGTCCGAAGGTTTTATGGTTGAGTATGAGCTAGGAGTAATCAGAGAGGGAAAAGTGATGCTTATGATGCAAATTGATGACATGAATAAAATGCAGGAAGTCATGAGCTCTGATGAAATGAAAGCGTGGGATGAGAAATTCAATTGCGTTGATGAGGTTTATGCTCTTGATCAAATGAATTAATGACAGTTCAGCATAAACACCTCATCGTACGAGCGGAGGTTAACAAGCCACCTACCGATCAGAAATGGGCGCACACTTGGCTGACTGATCTAGTCTCTAAGATTGGGATGCAAATCTGTCAAGGCCCTATTACGACGTATCTTGATATGCCAGGCAATAGAGGTCTAACCGGGTTAGTCATTATTGAAACCTCCCACATTGCATTGCATTGCTGGGATGAGTCAGATCCTGGCCTCATGCAGCTTGATGTTTATACCTGTGGCGACCTTCAAACTGAGGTGATCTTTGAAGAGATCAAGCAGTTCCACCCTGTTAAGGTTGAATACAAGTTCTTGGATAGAGAGCACGAGTTAATGGAAATCGAACTCTAATTTCTAATTCAATTTAGTCTTAGACTTCTAAGTTCCAGAAAAAGCAATCTCATTGTTAACCACTTTCGCTTGAATAACCGACCCCGAACTGTAATCCCCAGCAAGGATTTTTTGTGACAACGGGTTTTCAATTAATTGCTGAACTGTTCGTTTCAGAGGCCTAGCCCCAAAAACTGGATCGTATCCCCGCTCAACAATCAAATCGATTGCCTCATCAGTAAGGTTCATAGACAGATTGAGACTTTTTAATCTAGATTGCAATTGCTCTAACTGAAGATAAGCGATTCCTTTAATTTGAGCCTTCCCTAGATTATCAAAAACCACAATTTCATCAATACGATTCACAAATTCAGGTCTAAAGTGCTCACTGACCAGTTTTGTTAATTCGTCTTGTAAGTCTTTACCAGGGTTTTCTTGAATTAAATCAGACCCTAAGTTTGAAGTCATCACAATCACAGTATTTTTAAAGTCCACTGTTCTGCCCTGACCGTCAGTCAGCCTGCCATCATCTAAAACCTGTAATAAAACATTAAAGACGTCTGGGTGTGCTTTCTCAATTTCGTCGAGTAAAACAATCGAATAGGGCTTTCTTCTGACCGCTTCGGTCAGCACCCCACCCTGCTCAAAACCAACATAGCCCGGAGGAGAGCCGATCATTCTAGCGACAGAGTGTTTTTCCATAAATTCACTCATATCGATGCGAACTATCGC
>CALKDH010000112.1 GCA_938086805.1 uncultured PS1 clade bacterium
ATCATTATTTTCTAGGGCTTGCTTGATCCAGAACCTAGCCTCTAAAAAATTTTTATCTCCACCCTTTCCAAGAAGATACATCCTTCCAAGATTATATTGAGCAGGCGCATCTCCCTGTTCAGCAGCCTTAATGAACCAACTAAATGCTAGGTTGTCATTCTGCATTGCGCCTTGACCTCGAAGATATAGGTTTCCTAAGTTATATTGAGCATTTACATTGCCTTGTTCAGCAGATTTGGTATACCACTTAATAGCTTCCTGGAAGTCCTGAGCTATTCCTCTTCCGTTTGCATGCATCCATCCCAGGTTATATTGAGCTCTAGCATTTCCATCTTGGGCAACTTGCGTCCATTCAATTATAGCGGTCTCATAGTCCCCACTAGCATATGCCCTTTGACCGTCAAAGTAGTCAGCTGAGACATTTAAAGTAAAACAAAAAGAACATAAAAAGACTATTAAAACATGATTTCTTGACATTATTTTCCTTTTATTCTTAGCATTTTTGACAATGATAAACATATTAACATAATTGTATTAAATTATGAAGCTTTGAGCGGCCACAATTATAACAATTAGTTGTGTGATTCACTATAGAATGTATTTAACAAATTGCTTGGATTAGCAATATTTCTGCTGATCATTTTAAAATGTCATTTATAAATATGAGGAATGCTAGGTTAAAGATTTTTGCTTTGATATTTTTATGCCAATTTATTTTTGCTACTCAA
This sequence comes from uncultured PS1 clade bacterium, assembly GCA_938086805.1. Taxonomy (GTDB): domain Bacteria; phylum Pseudomonadota; class Gammaproteobacteria; order PS1; family Pseudothioglobaceae; genus Pseudothioglobus. Next base: position 729 of record CALKDH010000112.1, read on the forward strand.
ACTTTGGCTAATGAGATGAGAATTGCAGTTGCTAGTAATTTTTTTTCAACAATGAAGGAAATTATTTCGGAGTTTGAATTAGAAAATCTAGAGTCTTCTAAAGCAATCAAAATAGATATTATTCCAGGGTCTTCAGGCAAACATTATGCTCAGATTATTAATGGTGCGCCGTTTGATCTGTTTTTTTCAGCTGACCAAATAAGACCGAAGATGCTTGAGGAAAAAGGAATTATTTCTGGCCAATCAAGATTTACTTATGCATTAGGAAAGCTTGCTTTATGGAGTCCTAGAAATGGATTTATTGATTCAGATGGTCAGGTTCTTGTTGATAGAGATTTTCGATTTTTAGCTTTGGCGAATCCTAATATTGCTCCCTATGGAGAAGCTGCTAAAGAGACTCTTGTCTCGATGAATCTATGGCAAGATCTAAATAAAAAAATTGTAAGAGGGGAAAATATCGCGCAGACATTTCAATTCGTTAGAACTGGTAATGCTGAATTGGGCTTTATTTCATATTCTCAAATATTGGATCCGAATTTCAATTTGGAGGGGTCTTTTTGGTTGGTTCCTAGCTCTATGTATAATCCAATCGAGCAGCAAGCAGTCCTTTTAAGTGATAGTTCATTTGGAAAAGATTTCATCACTTTCATGCAAACTGATAAGGTGTTAAATATTATTAAAAGAAATGGATATGATTTACCATAGTGTTAAGTGATTTAGACATCGCAGCGATAACTGTAACAATTAAATTAGCTTTCATGAGCACTGCTATATTAATTGTAATTGGAACTCCACTAGCTTGGTGGTTATCACAAACAAAGTTTAAATTTAAAGTTATTTTTGAAGCTATCATTGCTTTGCCATTGATTCTTCCGCCAACTGTATTAGGTTTTTATTTACTCATAACATTAGGATCTAATAGTCCTCTAGGAGCGCTTTTAGAATCTTATGGAGGAAGTTCAATTGCCTTTAGTTTTAGTGGTTTGGTTATAGGGTCTGTAATATACTCACTCCCTTTCGTCGTTCAGCCACTTCAAAATTCTTTTAGCGCTGTTAAGCGTCAATCTTTGGAAGTAGCATCAACTCTTGGGGCATCGCAATTGGATCGCTTTTTTACAGTTGCTGTTCCATTAGCTCGCTCTGGTTTTGTGACAGCTGCAGTTCTCGGATTTGCACACACAGTAGGAGAATTTGGAGTTGTGCTAATGATTGGGGGAAATATTCCGGGTGAGACAGGCGTATTATCCATTGCAATTTACGATCACGTTGAGGCCATGAACTATGCTCAAGCACATTTATTGGCAGGAGGGTTGCTTCTAACTTCTTTTGTAATGCTGATATTCGTATACCTTTTCAATCGTCATTTTTCAATATTGAGGTATAAAAATTAGTGATTGAATGTAAGATAAAAATTCAGTTAGAAGGCTTCATATTAGACGCCAAATTCACTATACCTGATAAGGGTATAACCGTAGTCTTTGGTCCTTCAGGCTCAGGTAAGACTACCTTATTAAGGGCTATAGCAGGTCTAGAGAGGAGTGATGTTGGATTTCTTAAAGTTGGAGATTCAATTTGGCAGTCAGACCATAATTTTGTTCCAACTCATAAGCGCCAGATCGGATACGTTTTTCAAGATGCTGCCCTATTTGAACATCTGAATGTAGAGGGTAACCTTAATTATGTTGTAAGGAGAAAAGCCAAACTTACTAAAGATTTTATCGATTCAATTTATACCTTACTAGACATAAAACCATTAATCAATAGGTCAACTATTCAGTTATCAGGAGGTGAAAAACAGCGAGTTGCAATCGCAAGGGCATTATTGACTAAACCCAAAATTTTACTCTTGGATGAGCCCTTATCAGCTCTTGACCTTAAGCGTAAAAATGAAATTCTGCCATATCTTGATAATCTTCACAGCCAGCTAGAGATTCCAATTCTTTATGTAACACACTCCCAAGATGAAACCTCAAGATTAGCAGATCACCTTATACTTATTGAAGATGGAAAAATTATTGGTAATGGACCAATAAATGAGATGTTAACAAGGTTTGATTTGCCTCTATCTCATAGTGGTGATGCAATATCAATTTTTGATGCAAGGGTTATCAGTCGTGATACTGATTTTAACTTGATGCATCTTGAGTTTAAAGGAGGGCAGTTTATTGTTCCTGATAATAAATTGACAATAGGCAGTCTAGTAAGAATAAGAGTTGCAGCACGTGACGTAAGTATTACAAAAAAGAAGCAGGTTGATACTAGTATATTGAATATTTTTCCAGCAGTTGTTGAGGAAATGGTGCCTGAGGGCGATGCTCAAGTCATGGTTCGCCTGACGTTAAAGGGTGTTGTATTGCTAGCATGCTTAACTAAAAAGTCTGCAATTTCACTAAAACTAAATAAAGGCTCCAGCGTATTTGTTCAAGTTAAAAGTGTTGCAATTCTCTCCTAACTGGTCTGAAGATTAGTCCTAAGTCTTTTGATAGGTCTTTCATCTATAAAGACGTGTATAAGCGCAGTTATAGCTGCTATGATAGCGGCCCACCACCATACCTGGTCATATGAGCCAGTCGTATCAAAAAGGTAGCCTCCAAGCCAAACCCCTGTGAAAGAGCCAATTTGATGATTCAGGAAAACAATTCCGTACAGAGTTCCCATAAACCTCAGGCCAAACATCTGGGCTACTAGTCCTGAAGTTGGAGGAACAGTGGCTAGCCAGAGAAGCCCAGTAGCAAAAGAGAAGGCATAGATTGTCAGCGTAGAAATTGGAAGCATAAGAAAGAGGACAATCACAACCGACCTTGCTGCATAGATATAGGTCAAAATCCATTTCTTAGAATAGATTCCAGAGAGATGTCCAGAGACAAGTGAACCAATAATATTACACAGACCAATAATAGATAGACTTATTGCAGCCACGGAGCTATCAAACCCCTTGTCTGCAAGGTAAGAGGGCATATGAACGGTAATAAAAGCAAGCTGAAAACCACAGACAAAAAAACCAGCAATGAGAAGCCAGTAATGAATGTGCCCAGACGCCTCTCTCAGAGCTTCTCTTAGATTTTGTTTTGGCTCATTTTCAAAGGTTGTACCTGACTTGACATCACCCTTGAATACTGGTGAAAAAAGAATCATCGACAGGGCTCCAATAGCCATCAATATGAGTGCAATTTGCCATCCATAGGCTACAAGAAACTCTCTTGCAACTGGAATAAATAAGAATTGACCTGCTGATCCAGCAGCTGTTCCAACGCCAAGAGCAAGAGCTCTTTTTTCTGGTGCAACCATTCTCGCCATGGCTGGAAGAACAACACCTAAACCTGTTCCAGAAATACCCATTCCAATAAGAATTCCAGCGCCTAAGTGAAGCCCAACAAAGCTGTCAGCAGTGGCTGTAATGTAGAGACCTAAAGAGTAGAAAATCGAACCTACTATAATTACTCTCGAGGTACCAAACTTATCAGCAAATGCGCCTGCTATTGGCTGAGATAATCCCCACAATAGATTCTGAAGGGCTAGAGAGAATGCAAAGACTTCTCGACCGTATCCAAAAGTTTCAGAAACAGGTTTTAAGAAAAGGCCAAGTGAAGATCTGAAGCCAAAGTTAATGGCTAAAAGAACACTCGCTAATGCAATTGCTAAACTAATTATTTTTCTATGCTGAGCCATTTTGTTTAACAAGAGATGTTTCCGATAGTATAACCAATAATATTTGACGAGCCTACTTATTAGTATTAAGATGTAAATTTGTTCTTTTCATTAAATAGATAGAGGTTTTTATGCGAGTTTTGGTCTTTCAGCATGTTGATTGTGAGCATCCTGGTTCATTAAGGCAATTTTTAGCTGAAGATGAAATTGAATGGCATCCAGTTTATTTACATCGTGGCGATAAAATTCCTAGTTTTGATAATTATGATGCGCTTTGGGTCATGGGTGGTCCAATGGACGTATGGGATATTGAAGAGAACCCCTGGCTTGTTGATGAAAAAGCTGCAATTAGGCACTGGGTTAAAGATTTAGGAAAGCCATATCTTGGTCTTTGTTTGGGGCATCAATTGCTTGCAGATGCACTAGGTGGAACCTGTGGGCCTCAAAAAATACCAGAAATTGGCGTACTCGAAATTCAGCTAACCGAAGAAGGAAAGAATGATCCACTCTTTGAAGGTACATCTGAGACTCAGCAGTGCCTCCAGTGGCATTCAGTCAGAGTTGCTCAGGCGCCTGAAGGAGCAGTAGTTTTAGCAAAGTCAGATGTATGTTCAATTCAAGCAATGCGCATTGGAACGTATGCTTGGTCTATGCAGTATCACGTAGAAATAGAGTCAGATACTGTAGAAAACTGGGGAGCAATACCGGAATATGCAGAAGCACTTATTAATACATTGGGACAAGGTGCATTATCAGATCTCAAAGAAAAAACTGATAAAAATATGAGTCAATGTCTAAGCTGTGCAAGGCAAATATATGACAACTTTATGGGGCTAATAGTTTAGTTTTTTTCAACTTTTTTTGTCGTTTTTTTCATTTAATTTTGTACATGATAATATTCCCAAATAACAATGAGTTAAAGGGCTTTAGCAGTCAATTTTTTTTCCTCAAAAGAAAAAAGATCAAAATACAAACTTAATGATTGACACCGAAATTAATTCAAGGTATCTTTCCGATTTTATTCCTGACAATTTGAGGTTCTCTAATGAGTGATGAAGACGATTTTGACCTGAATGATCTTGATGATAAAGAGCTCGTTGAGCAAATTCAAGATGACCTCTATGATGGACTTGATGCAGAAGTAACTGAAGGGACTGAAATACTACTTTCAAGAGGCTGGGATGCTAATGATGTCCTAGGTGAAGCTCTTGTTGGAGGTATGAAGATTGTAGGAATAGATTTTAGAGATGGCATTCTTTTTGTTCCAGAAGTCCTAAAGTGTGCTGGTGCAATGAAGGGTGGAATGAGTATTTTAAGACCTATCCTTGCTGAATCAGCTGAAGATACATCTTTGGGTAAATTTGTCATTGGTACAGTTAAAGGCGACATTCATGACATCGGTAAAAACCTTGTTGGAATGATGTGCGAGGGTGCAGGTTTTGAGGTGATCGATCTTGGTATTAATAATCCTGTTGAAAACTACTTAGAAGCAGTTGACACTCATGAGCCAGTTATTCTTGGCATGTCTGCATTACTCACGACAACAATGCCCTATATGGGAGTTGTTGTAGAAGAGATGGAAAAAAGAGGAATGCGTAAAGATGTTCATATAATGTGTGGTGGTGCGCCCCTAAATCAAGAGTTTGCTGATTCAATAGGTGTTCCTGCCTATGGTCGTGATGCTGCAAGAAGTGCTGAAATGGCCGAAGAGCATGTTCGTGGCCTTGGTAAAAAGCGTGCACACAGATAAGGCAGCTGTTGATGAAAATAATAAGAGGTTAGTATTAGGTTGTGGTGCGCTTGTTTACGATCTGTTGAGATTGGTCAAGCAAAACCCTTCTATTTCAGATAAAGTAAACATTCAATGTTTGCCTGCCAGTTGGCATAACTCCCCCCAATTAATTGCACCAGGTGTGGAGGATTATTTATCTAAGAATGCTCATCTTTATAAGGACGTTTATATAGCCTATGCTGATTGTGGAACTGGCGGCGCACTTGATAAGGTTGTAAGTAAGTATCAGGCGAAACGTATAGATGGAGCACACTGCTATGAATTTTTTGCAGGGACAGATGCTTTTGAAAAACTTTCTGAAGAGGAGATTGGAACTTTTTATTTGACAGATTACTTGGTAAAAAATTTCAATAGAATAATGATTAAAGGACTTGGTCTTGATAAACATCCTGAGCTTTTTGATGTTTACTTTGAACATTATAAAAAGCTTGTTTATTTGGCTCAAACAGAAAATGAAGATTGGAAAAGAGATGCAGAGAAATACGCAAAGGATTTTGGTTTTGATTATGAATACAGACTGGTAGGAACAGGCAGTCTTGATTCTGTTTTTGAAGAAATAGACATTAAGCCATTAAGTTAAGTTATGTCTAATTTAGGATGAAAGAATTATGTCAATTTTAAGTGCATTCACCTCAAAGGAAGAGAATACTACGGTGAGCGATTCACTCAAAGATTTCTTGGGTAATTTTTCGATAGAGGTTATGCCTCGTACAGCTTCTAAAATCGAGAGTTTTAATGAGATACTTCCTGAGAATACTAGAATTTATATAGCCCATATTGAGGGCGTCCCTATCGATGAAATGGTTGCAACTGCGAAAAGAATTAGTAACGAAGGTTTTAATGTAATGCCTCATTTTCCAGCTCGCATCATTAAAGATAAGAGCATGCTTGAGGACTGGATAAATAGGTATCAAGGTGAGGCAGGTATTGAACAAGCACTGCTTTTAGCTGGAGGAGTTAATAAGCCTCACGGGATTTATGAAAACTCCATGCAGCTTGTTGAAACAGAGCTTTTTGAAAAATATAATTTTAAACACTTGCATTTTGCTGGGCACCCAGAAGGAAATAAAGATATTGACAATGATGGCTCCAATAAGAATGTTGATGCAGCTCTGAGTTGGAAGCAAAAATTTAAAGAACGAACTGATATAGAGCTAGCTTTAACTACTCAGTTCTGTTTTGAAGCTGAACCAGTGATCGAATGGGCCAATTCATTGATTGATAAAGGAGTAGATATTCCAGTTCATATTGGCGTTGCTGGACCAGCTAAATTACAAACATTGATTAAGTTTTCGATTGCTTGTGGGGTTGGCCCATCTCTCAGAGTTTTGCAAAAAAGGGCAAAAGATGTCAAGAAATTATTGCTGCCTTTTGAGCCAAATGAGTTTTTAGAAACTTTAGCTGAGCATAAAAAAGCAAACCCAAGCTTTAATATCACGAATGTCCACTTTTTCCCTTTGGGAGGTATTAATGTAAATGCTTCCTGGATCAAGAGTGCAATATAAAATTAATTAAGGAGTATGTAAATTGGCAACAACGACACTATCATCGGCCTCAAGAGAGGTCACTATAGGCTTTGGTCACCCATTTGTAATGATTGGAGAGAGAATTAATCCTACAGGAAGAAAAATTCTAGCTGCAGAAATGAAAGATGGTGACTACTCAAGGGTGGTTGCTGATGCAATAGCCCAAGTCGAAGCTGGAGCTCAAATGCTTGATGTTAATGCAGGCATTCCATTGGCTGATGAGCCCGCGATTTTAGCTGAGTCTATTAGGCGTGTTCAGGCCGTCGTAGATGTTCCTATTTCAATTGATTCCTCAATTATTGAGGCACTTGAGTCTGGTTTAGCAGCCTATCAAGGTAGAGCTCTTGTTAACTCAACCACTGGTGAAACTGAGGTTCTCGAACGTGTACTACCGCTTGTAAAGAAATACGATGCTGCAGTTGTTGCCATTTCTAATGATGAGACCGGCATTAGTGAAGATCCAAATGAAAGGTTCAAGGTTGCTAAAAAAATTGTTGAGCATGCTGCAGACTATGGCATCAAGCCTCAAGATGTGGTCGTTGATCCACTGGTTATGCCAATTGGCGCAATCTCTCAGGCTGGGAATCAGGTATTTGAATTAGTTAGGAAGCTAAGAAGTGAGTTGAAGGTAAATACTACTTGCGGAGCCTCTAATGTAAGTTTTGGATTACCTCAAAGAAATGGAATAAATAACGCATTCTTACCTATGCTAATTGCAGCTGGAATGACGTCGGCAATTGTAAATCCTTTGCACCCAGAGCTTGTCCAGGCGATACGAGCTGGAGACGTGTTAACAGGTGTTGATGAGGGATGTACGACTTGGATTTCAGCCTATAAAGAGCCAGCTAAAGAGGGTGATAACCCCAGAGCTGAAAGGAGAAGAAGGAGGCGCGCCTAATATATGCCAGGCATCGAGTATAAAGGTTCGTGTGTATGTGGACAGACTTCATATGTAGCGTATGATTTAAATGATATTTCATATTGTCATTGCGAACAGTGTCGAAAAATGACTGGACACTTTATGGCTGCATCTCAAGTAAGCAGGGATAACATTAAAATCAAGGGTAAGATAAAGTGGTTTTATACTCATAAAGGATCGAGACATGGCTTTTGTGATAATTGTGGAGCAAATATGTTTTGGCAAAATGATGACAAGCCTACTATAAGCGTAACAGCAGGAAGTCTAGAGGATTCTAGAGATTTAAAAACTTGGCACCACATTTTTATTGAAGAAAAAGGGTGTTATTACAATATCAATACTAATGGTCCTCAATTGAAAGGCTATGGTGATAACAATATTGATTGAAAATAGAGATGGAAGATAATTTTCAAGTATGTTTTACTCCCTCCGGTCGTCAGTTCAAAGGCGAGTTTGGAGATACGTTGCTTCAAGTTGCTCAGGATGCTGGTGTTGCTATTCGGTCACTTTGCGGGGGGTATGGCCAATGTCACCAATGTTGGATAGAGGTTTCTGAGGGAGAGCATTCAAAGTTTGGTGTCAATTGTAAGTCTGAAAATGTAACAGGTATTACCAAGCTTGAAAAACAATTAATCATTGATAACCCAAGTTATAAAGGCAAGAGATTGGCTTGTCAGTCTTGTATTCAGGGCGACCTAGTGATTGACGTACCTGAAGAGAGTCAAGAGCATAAAGCCTACATCAGTAAAAAAAATGCGAAGCAGAATTACTCAGTTGCAAGTGCAATCAGTCTTATTGAGTGTACTCTTGAAGAGTCAACACTTGATGAAAACCCATCTGCATCAGAAAACTTAATTGCTCAATTAGAAAAACAAGGAATTGAAGCAAAGATTGATTTTAATCTTTTAAGAGGTTTACAGCCTTTGATTCATGAAACCAAAGGAAATCTGACTGTCGCAATTCGAGATAATAAACAAATTGTTGCCGCCTATCCTCAGGGAAAACTTCAAGTATTTGGTGCAGCAATTGATATCGGGTCTACCACCCTAGCATTGTATGTATATGATTTAAAAGATGGGAAATTAGTTTATGAATCCTCAGCTATGAATCCACAAATTCGCTTTGGCGAAGATTTGATGAGTAGAGTTTCATATGTGATGATGAATAAGGGCGGTGATGAAAAACTTACTATCGCAGTTAGAACAAAAATTACTGAAATGCTTCATGAGGCATGCGAAAACCTAGAAGTGAAATGGGATAAATTACTGGAAGTAGTGTTGGTTGGTAATCCAATTATGCACCATATATTTTTTGGAATTTCGCCAGTTGAATTAGGACAAGCTCCTTTCACTCTCTCTATTAGAAGCTGGCTTGATGTTGATGCTAAGGATTTAAATTTTGAACTTTATCCAAAAACTAGACTATCCTTTTTTCCTCTGATAGCTGGTCATGTAGGTGCTGATACTGCTGCTGCTTATTTAAGTCAGATTGACATAATGCACTCTGAAACGACCTTGCTTGTCGATATTGGTACAAATGCAGAAATCATGCTCTCTAAAGAGGGCGAGGTTTATGCAACATCTTCTCCAACTGGTCCAGCATTTGAGGGCGCTGAAATTAGTTCTGGTGTAAGAGCGACCTATGGTGCAATTGAGAGAGTTAGAATTGATAAAGAGACTTTGA
>CALKDH010000113.1 GCA_938086805.1 uncultured PS1 clade bacterium
TGTCACTGAAAAAGATCATGCTCTTGCAGTTAAACAGATGTGCGCCCTTAATGATATTGGAGCCAAGCTTTCTTCAATTGATGGAGTGAACGCAGTTACTGATGTAACCGGATTTGGTCTTGCGGGACATCTTTTGGAAGTCTGCAAAGGTAGTCAAGTTTCTGCTGAGGTTTATTTTGAAAAGCTTCCTTTACTCCCTAATGTTTTAAAATATATCGAAAATGACTGTGTTCCAGGAGGTACATTCAGAAACTTTGAAAGTTACGGAGAGTATTTAAGCGAGTTGTCTGATATAGAAAAATCTATTATTTGTGATCCTCAAACCAGTGGCGGTCTTCTTGTTTCTGTGTCGAAAGATGGCCTCCAAGATTTACAAGACCTTATGAGGCTGAACAACCTTGATCTGAAACCAATTGGGAAAATTTTGGATGAATCTGCTAAGAAAAAAACTATCACCATTAAATGAATCATCTGACCGAAATTGATAATTTTTCAGAAATTTTTAAATCAAATACTCCTCTTCTGGATGTAAGAGCTCCAATTGAATTTCTAGAGGGGTCATTTCCCCACGCCTATAATTTTCCAATTATGAGTGATAGTGAAAGACATCAAATTGGTATCTGTTACAAAGAAAATGGTCAAAAGTCTGCAATTAAGCTTGGTCATGAGCTTGTCAGTGGAAAAACTAAAGCTCAAAGAATTGACCAATGGTCTCAATTCGTTAAAAAACATCCAAAAGGAGCTCTTTATTGTTTTAGAGGTGGTCTTCGTTCCAAGATTTCACAAGAGTGGATTTATGAGCATTCTGGTGTCTCCTATCCAAGAATTAAAGGCGGTTATAAAGCACTTAGAACATTTCTTTTAGATGAAATGCACCGTATTGCTTCTGAAATAAACTTGCTGGTTATTGGAGGTCAAACTGGTTGTGGGAAAACAATTCTATTAAATAAATTTGAAAACAGCTTAGATCTTGAGGGTTTTGCAAACCATAGAGGTTCTGCCTTTGGCAATAATGTGTCCCCTCAGCCAAAGCAAATTGATTTTGAGAATCATTTGATTGCAAAATTAATTGAAAAAGAATCTTCTAAGTTTTTACTAATAGAGGATGAGGGCAACAACATAGGGACTATTAACATTCCTGAAGCTATTAAATTGAAAGCAAGAGAGTCAAAAATTGTTATTCTAAAAGCATCAATTGAAGATAGAGTTAAAATCAGTCTTCAGGCCTATGTTATTGAAATGCTTGAAAAATTTACAATTCAGGACTCAGTAAATGGGTATGAAAATTTTTCAAACTATTGGCTTAATAGTCTTTTTAAAATTCAGAAAAGACTTGGTGGAGCTCGATATCAGTCACTATTAAAGCAGTTAAACGCTGCGCTTATTAAATACAAAAATAACCATGATCTTAGTGATTTTCTTCCACTTATTGAGTCTCTTTTAATTGATTACTATGACCCAATGTATAACTTTCAAATTAATAATAAAAAACAAAGAGTTATATATGAAGGAAGTCTAAATGAAGTAACGAATTTTTTGCAGGAATTTAAGCCCTAGTTGTTATTTCTATGTCTGAGGCTGGTCTCGATTGACAGGCTAGAATTTCTCCTTGAGATAAGGGCACTAGACATTCTTGATGAATAACGTCACCCTTAACAAGTTTTAAAATGCAACTGCCACAGTGACCCTGTCTGCAGCTATGGTTAACAAGAACATTATTTGCCTCCAGTTCACTCAGAATAGAAGCTTCACCATAAACATAGAGTGACTCTGTCTTTCCATTAATATTATCAACATCAATTTTGAACATTTAAAGCTAAGCAATTAGAGCTTAAAATCACTAAAATCTTCGTCTTCAGAATCAATCGTGTTATCGATAGCGCTAACAAGATATGAGGTAATTTCAGTTTCTTGAGGAGCAACTTGCACATTGTCTGAATCAAGCCAATGATTCAGCCAGGGCAGGGGGTTAGTAGTCTGTTCAAATATTGGCTGCATGTTTAATGCTGACATACGAATATTTGTAATATATTCAAGATATTGCTTTAGGATTTGGGCATTTAGACCAATCATTGAACCATCTCTAAACAAATATTCAGCCCATTCTTTCTCTTGATTTGCCGCATCCTTAAACATTTGAATCACTTCTGCTTCACACTCAATAGCAATCGCTTGCATATCAGGATCATCTTTACCGTCACGCATTAAGTTCAGCATATGTTGGGTGCCTGTAAGGTGAAGCGCCTCATCTCTAGCAATTAGTTTAATAATCTTTGCATTACCTTCCATCACTTTTCTTTCTGCAAATGCAAATGAGCATGCAAAGCTGACATAGAAACGAATTGCCTCTAAGATGTTGACAGACATCAGAGTTAAGTAAAGCAGTCTCTTTAGCGAGTACATGTTGATGGAAATAATTTTTCCATCAATTTTATGCTCACCCTCACCATTTAAGAGGTATGCCTGAGTATGCTTAATTAACTTATCGTAGTACTTTGAAACACTAGTAGCTCTCTGAATAATTTCTTCAGTCTTCATAATCTCATCAAAAACTACACCAGGCTCATTAACAATGGCTCTAATAATATGGGTATATGAGCGAGAATGAATTGTTTCTGAGAAAGCCCAAGTTTCAACCCAGTTTTCAAGCTCAGGGAGGGAAACAATAGGAAGAAAGGCGATATTTGGTGATCTGCCTTGAACAGAATCTAATAAAATTTGATATTGTAGATTTGAAACAAAAATATGCTTTTCATTTGGTAGTAATTTACCAAAATCAATTTTATCTTTTGATACATCGATCTCTTCTGGTCGCCAAAAAAATGAGAGCTGTTTTTCAGTCAGTTTTTCAAACATTTCAAATTTTTGCTGATCAAAGCGAGCAACATTGACTGAATCGCCAAAAAACATAGGTTGTTTTAGGGCGTCATTAATTTCTTGATTAAAAATACTATAGGCCATAATTAGTTTAAATTAAAGTTTACAAACTCCATCTTCACAATCGTCATCCCCTTTCTTTTCAATGCTCTGATCATCAGTAGCACCATCCCTTGTTGTATGGTAATAAAGCGTTTTTATGCCGTATTTATAAGCCTTAAGTAGATCCATAAGAAAGAGCTTCATTGGAACTCTATTTCCATCATATTGAGAAGGATCATAATGCGTATTTGTAGAAATAGACTGATCTACAAATTTTTGCATAATTGCACATAATTGGAGATAACCTTCATTATCTTTGATATCCCACAAAAGCTCATATTTTTTATGGAGTTTTTCGTATTCAGGGACTACTTGTTTAAGTATCCCATCTTTAGATTGTTTTACAGATATGAAGCCTCTTGGTGGCTCAATACCATTAGTAGAATTAGAGATTTGAGATGAGCTCTCACAAGGCATAAGTGCTGTAAGAGTAGAGTTTCTAAGACCCTTTTCTTTAATACTTTTTCTCAATGTATCCCAGTCCAATTCAAGCTTTGTATTACAAAAATTGTCGATATCTTTTTTATAAGTATCAATTGGCATTATGCCTTTTGCATACTGGGTTTCTGAGAAAAGAGGGCAGGGCCCAAATTCTTGAGCGATTTCATTAGAGGCCTTTAACGAATAATATTGAAGCGCTTCAAACGTTCTATGAATTAAATCGTTTCCTGATCCGTCAGAATATTTGGCATCATTTTTAGCTAAATAGTAAGCTAAATTAGTGACCCCAATACCAAGTGTTCTTCTATTGTTGCTAGTAATTTCAGCAGACTTCAGAGGGTAGTCTTGGTAGTCTAGCAAAGAATCCAGCGATCGAACAATAATATCAGTGATATCTTCCAACTCGTCAAGACTATCAAGAGCACCTAAATTTACAGCTGAAAGGGTGCATAATGCAACTTCTCCAGCATCATCTTGGACTGAATACAGTGGTTTTGTAGGAAGTGTAATTTCCATACAAAGGTTAGATTGTTTGATTGGAGCTTGTTCAGGATCAAAAGCACCATGGGTATTACAATGGTCTACATTTTGAAGGTAAATACGACCCGTATTGGCTCTTTCTTTCATGAATAATGCAAATAACTCACGAGCATTAATTTTTTGTTTGCGAACAGAGTCATCTTTTTCATATTTTTCATAAAGTTTTTTAAACTTTTTCTGATCCGCAAAAAAAGCATCATAAAGACCTGGGGTATCATTTGGTGAGAACAATGTAATGTTTTCATCCTTTAAAAAACGCTCATACATTAGGCCATTGAATTGAACACCATAGTCCAAATGTCTAATTCGATTTTCATCTGTACCAGTATTATTTTTTAAAACTACTAAGCTCTCAACCTCAAGATGCCATAAAGGATAGAAAAGAGTAGCGGCACCCCCTCGAACACCGCCCTGGGAGCATGATTTAACAGCTGTATGAAAGTGTTTAAAAAATGGAATACAACCAGTATGAGTGGCTTCACCACCTCTAATTGGACTTCCAAGGGCTCGAATTTTTCCAGCGTTAATGCCAATGCCCGCCCTTTGTGAAACGTATTTAACAATAGCGCCTGATGCAGCACTAATTGAGTCTAAATCATCATCAGTCTCAATTAAAACACATGAAGAAAATTGGCGTGTTGGTGTTCTCACCCCAGCCATTATTGGAGTGGGTAGAGAGATTTTAAAGTTTGAAGCAGCATCATAAAAACGTTTCACAATATCCAAGCGTGATTTACCTTTGTATTCCTGAAAAAGGCACATTCCAACGAGCATATAGAGCATTTGTGGAGACTCATGAATCTCTCCAGTTACTCTATTTTGAACTAAATACTTGCCTTCAAGTTGCTTCACAGCAGCATATGAAAAGTTCATATCACGCCAATGATCAATATAATTATCTAACTCATCAAACTCTGATTTATTGTATTTTTTAAGAATATCTTTATCATAAATTCCTAAATCAGTAAGTTTCTTAACATGATCCAATAAAGGAGGTGGAGTAAAAGATTTAAAAGCCTTTTTTCTTAAATGAAAGATCGCTAAACGGGCAGCTAAATACTGATAATCTGGAACATCAGTTGAAATTAAGTCAGCTGCAGACTTGATAATAGTCTCATGAATATCTTCAGTTTTGATACCATCAAAGAAAGCTAGTTGAGCATTTATTTCAACCTGAGAAACAGAAATATTTTCGAGATCTTGAGATGCCCAATGGACAACACGATGAATTTTTTCTAAATCAATTGACTCTTTGGAACCATTTCTTTTGGTAACTAAAATTTCTTGATCGACAGCATTGTCCTTTACTGCCTGTATTTCTTGGTTCAAACTCGACTCCTAAAATTTCACTACATTTAGTGCTTTAGATGGTAAATATACACTAAATATAGAATATAATTAAAATAGATGCAAGTATAAGTTCAAATTGAAATGAAAAATTTAGTCTAAGCAATTGAAATAAATGAAGAATTCAAATGCAAATATTTTTTAAAATCTATGAATTTTTGCGGGAAATAAAAATTCCAGAGATAATAAAAATTAAGGCTATTATATTTTGTATGAGTAATTCTTCTCCAAGCAATAATGCTCCAAGAAAAAAAGCAACAACAGGTATTAAATAATTAATATTTGATAAAAAAGTAGCTCCAGCTGAGTTTATTATAATGAAATAGATATAGGCAGCAATGCCTGTTGGAAGAATCCCAAGCAATACAATCGATGAGCCACTTAAAAGTGGAATATCACTAAATGTAAATTGAAGAGTTTCTGGCCAGATAATAAATGAGATTAAAGAGGCTAAAATTAATACACAAGTGCTAGAAACAATTGGATCATAAGAAGTTAGCTTGGCTGCGATAATAGTATTAACAGAGTACGAACATGCAGCAGCTAGAACCAAGAATATTCCAAAGGTTGAGTTAGAGCCATTAGTGATTGAGGGAGCAAGGATAAAGATAACTCCAGAAATTCCAAGAATGAATCCAAAAATCTTGAAAATATTTAGTTTATCATCTGGAAGGAAAAAATGAGCTAAAACAATCGTAACTAAAGGCATTACTGCCATCAATAAACCAGCCATACCAGATGTAATAGAAGTCTGACCAACGGAAATAAGAAGGTAGGGCAAAATGTTACCAATAACTGCGTAAATACTGAAATGAAACCAGGTGCGAATTGAAACGAGTAGTCGTTTACTATAAATAATAGAGATAACAAGCATAGATAACGCGCCTATAGTTAATCTATAAGTAACAACTTGTTCAGGCGTAAAAAATAACAATGAACGATCGGTAAGAAGAAATGATGAGCCCCAAATCATAATTAGAACATGAGAACAAAAGTGAGATTACAGTCTAAATGTTTGCAACAAAAAAAAGTGATTCGCCATGTCGAACAGGAAAAGCTGTCTATGTTGTTTA
>CALKDH010000114.1 GCA_938086805.1 uncultured PS1 clade bacterium
GATCATTCTAGCGACAGAGTGTTTTTCCATAAATTCACTCATATCGATGCGAACTATCGCCTGCTCAGTATCAAATAAAAAATCTGCTAAGGCCTTTGTAAGCTCAGTTTTGCCGACACCCGTTGGACCCATAAACAGAAAGGATCCGTCTGGTTTTGATGGGTCAGACAACCCAGCGCGTGCTCTTCGAACTCCGTCAGAGATCACCTCAACAGCTTTTTCTTGACCAATCAAACGCTCATGAATAATACTCTCCATGTTTAAGAGCTTTTCTTTTTCAGCGGCCATCATTTTGTCAACAGGTATTCCGGTCCATCGAGCTACAATATAAGAGATTTCAGTCTCGGTTACCTTGTTTCTGAGAAGCGACATTTCCTTAACTTCTTGACTTTCAGATGCTTTTATTTTTTCCTCTAGCTGAGGAATGACTCCATACTGGAGCTCACTCATCTTAGCAAGGTCATTATTGCGCTGAGCAACCTCAAAGCTTGCCTTGGCTTGTTCAAGCTCTTCTTTTAAATGTTGAGCTCCCTGAACCTGGGATTTTTCTTTTTTCCAAACCTCCTCGAGGTCTGCGTATTTTTTTTCAAGAGTGTTGATATTTGACTCGAGCTCTTGAAGTCTCTCTTTCGATGATTTATCTTTTTCCTTTGTGAGTGCCATTCTCTCAATTTTAAGTTGGACCAGCTTTCGATCAAGCTGATCCATTGATTCTGGCTTTGAATCAATTTCCATTCGTATTTGTGATGCTGCCTCATCAATCAGATCAATAGCCTTGTCTGGCAATTGCCTGTCAGTGATGTATCTCTGGGATAGGTTTGTCGCAGCGATTATAGCTGGGTCGGTTATCTCAACTCCATGATGAACCTCGTATCTCTCTTTCAGTCCTCTCAAGATTGCAATAGTATCCTCCTCAGTAGGTTCATTTACGAGAACCTTTTGAAAACGCCTCTCTAGCGCCGAATCTTTCTCAATATACTGACGATATTCATCCAGTGTTGTTGCACCCATGCAATGAAGATCGCCACGAGCTAGTGCTGGTTTAAGCATATTTCCAGCATCCATAGCACCTTCAGCCTTTCCTGCTCCAACCATAGTGTGAAGTTCATCAATAAAAAGGATGACCTGGCCCTGCTCAGACTCTAACTCTTTGAGAACTGCCTTGAGCCTCTCTTCGAACTCGCCTCGGTATTTAGCACCCGCCAGTAAAGCCGCTAAATCGAGAGAGAGTAGGCGCTTTCCCTTGAGTCCTTCAGGCACCTCACTGTTAATGATTCGTTGCGCTAATCCCTCAGCAATAGCTGTTTTACCAACACCGGGCTCACCAATAAGGACTGGGTTATTTTTTGTGCGTCTTTGAAGAACCTGAATCGAGCGCCTGATTTCAGCGTCTCGACCGATGACCGGATCGAGCTTACCTTCAGCGGCTAGCTGCGTGAGATTGATTGTGTATTTATCAAGAGATTGCCTCTGTGATTCGACATTTTCATTGTCCACACTTTGCCCACCTCTGAGCTTATCTACTGCCTTTGTGATTAACTCAACATCAGCACCAGAGCTTTTTAGCATTTTAGCGATTTCATCTGTTGAATTCAGTGCAGCCAGCAAGAATAGCTCTGTCGATAAATAGGCGTCCCCTTTTTGACCCGCCAGTTTGTCAGTTTGGTTTAATAAGCGGATAAGACTTTGTGAAGTTGTCACCTCC
Source organism: uncultured PS1 clade bacterium (assembly GCA_938086805.1). Classification (GTDB taxonomy): domain Bacteria; phylum Pseudomonadota; class Gammaproteobacteria; order PS1; family Pseudothioglobaceae; genus Pseudothioglobus. The sequence goes on from CALKDH010000114.1 coordinate 1,706, forward strand.
CCATTTGGATTAGTGACTGTGCCCATATTATTCAGAGCCTTTGAAATTGACTCTGTCAATTTGGATAGATTAACACCATTCTGAGAGAGAATTTGGCTCACACTGCCAGATTGATCATCCACCATCACTTTGATTAGGTGAGTTGGCTCAATAACGCTATGATCACTCCTCACTGCAAGGGACTGGGCTTCAGATAAGTATTGCCTGAACTGGTTTGTAAGTTTATTTATGTCCATAACTAAAAATGTATTATTTCAATAATTCTTATTTATGGCGTGATTCAATCTTTTCAAGTTGAGAGCTTAGTCGAGAGAAATTAACCTAAGCTAAGCTTGGAAAGTACGCAAAGTCGAATGGATTATTTATTTAGTTGCCATAGCTAGTAATGGAGTTGACCCTAATTTAGAATCAGCTCCATTATCTTTGTGTTTTTATTCAGCACTCTAAATATTAGAAAAATTAGAGCATTAGTGGTATTTAACCCATCGACTGAAGCTTATATGGGGTTCTAACGACACCCATTTCTTCAGCTATTTTTTTAGCTGCATCTGAGTTGAACATTGCCATCATGCCAGCAGGGTCAAAAACATCTACAACAACAATAGCTGTATTGTCATCAACCTTGCCTACTTTGGCGTCCCTTGAGAATTGCGCTCTCTGATCAGCTAGGTCGTCAAAACCTTTCTTCCACTCATCAAACGTTCCGTTATTTATTTCAATCATGACCATTGTATTCATCATCTTCTCCTATATTTATTATTAGAGTTTTTAGTACTTTACAGCCTCAGTATATACTTAGACTGTAATTTAGGTCAAGCTGGAACGTTTTTATTGATTAAGAAAAATCCTTTAGTTTTTCTC
>CALKDH010000115.1 GCA_938086805.1 uncultured PS1 clade bacterium
CTCTTCTGTAGTGACTTGCACTAACAAGAAAAAGGGAGCTGAGGCATGTAAAAGAATTGCCAAAGCCTACTGGAATGCCAGAAAAGATTTAAAGTCTGATATGGTCACAGGAACTATTGATGAAGCTTTTGTATGGTTAAAAAGTAAATTTTCAATCATTGCTGACAGTGGCGATAATCCTACAGCCGGCGGAGTAGGAGATCGAGCTGATGTATTAGAAGCATTCTTTGAGCAAAAAATTGATCATGTGTTGTTTGCTGGAATAGCCTCAAAGTCTGCCTATGACGAGCTTAAGAAAGGAAATGAATTCAGTATAGGTGGCAGCTTTGGGGGTGGAGGTCCAGTATTAAAACTCAAAGCTGATAGCGTTTATTTTAAGAATCAATGCGCTGTAGTAAGCGTCTCTAAAACTGTAATTGTGATCTCTAAAATCAGAAGACCCTTTCATAATCTAGAGGACTTTGCTGAATTGAGCCTCGATCTGATAAACTTTAAAATTTTGGTTGTTAAGTCAGGTTATCTTTCTCCCGAATTACAATCAATCCCATCACGTTCATTTTTAGCACTAACTGAGGGTGCTGTTAATCAAAATCTAGTTAGCATTGAAAATAAAAAACGAAAAAAGAAAATATATCCTTTTCAAGACTTTAATAAATTTGAACCATTGGTTAGTGATGGTGAATCCATAGTTAATTAATGGCCTTAAAAATTTGATTGATAAAAACTTGCTCATTCCACTGATTAGGCCCTGAGCCTACCCTCACAACAACAACCCCTTTTGAAGGTATCACATAACATCTATTTGAGTTGTAACCCTCTAGAGAGAACATATCTTTTGGAAGGTCTGGCCATCTTGTTCCATGAGAATTAACCCAAAAAGTAAAGCCGTATTCTGGATTTAACGTTTGAGAAGGTCGAGTTGCCTTTTCAACCCAAGAGCTTGGAATAATTTCATCATCACCCCACTTACCATTTTTCATCAACAAATAGCCAAACCTTGCTAATTCCCTTGCCGATATATGAAGACCTACATGGGCACTCGTATGTGGACCAATGAATTGACCCCCTCCATGAACATCCCAACTTGCATTCTCTATTCCAATCTTATCGAAAACTTTCTCTTGCATGTATTCATGCATCTCTCTTTTCATAATAATTTTAAATAGAAATGATAGGTGAGCTATTGCAGGATCACTATAGTCCCAAACAAACCCAGGCTCTGAAATTAGTTTATCTGTTTTATAGCCATATCGATTCTCTTTATATCCGAGGGCATGCTCAAAAGGTCCATGATTTTCCTGGGGAGAAATCCCAAAGACAAGTTGGCTTTCACCTGGAATGCCAGAAGTCATACTAAGGAGATGTCCTATTGTGATTTTTTCTTTTCGCTTATCAGTTATTTTGAATGAGTCTGGAAGAAATGAATATGCATAACTATCCAAATCAACTTTAATATTGTCGGGAAGTGTTCCATTTTTACTCTCTTCAAATAAAAGGCCCCAAGCTATTCCAGTAAAAGACTTTGTGCATGACCAAACATCAAATCGGCTCCCTGGAAGTGTCATAAAGCTGCAATACTCTTTCACTAAATAACCATCTTTAATAATCACTATGCTTGATGCTTCATTTTCAAAGAAACGCTTGTATTGATGAATGGCAGTATTCAATTGATCAAAATTGATTTGATTTTCAATTTCTATATCTACTTTTTTATCAATAAGACGCCATCCACCCAATGATTCTAGCTTAGGCAAATAATTATTTTTTATAGTGCTAATACTTTTCATCAGGCAATTGTACTTGGAAAAAATAACTAGTCAGGATAATCTTATCCAAGGTTTATGGTAAGATTAAATTAGTATTACCACAAATTAATTGTGTGTAAAAAAACAAGTAAATTCAATACTATAGGAGGGATATTATGACTTTAACTTTAGTATGCAGATTGTATGGATTGGTGGGTCTAATAGGAGCTATTTCAATATGGTTTGGTATTGATATGATGGCAGCATCCTATGGCTGGGAAGTCACCCTTCCTATGGTTACTATGTCTCAATTGTTAGTAGGGACCTTATTATTTAATAGTGTGATTTTTATTATGCTTCCAAACTGGACCTCTGAGGAGCAGTTAAAGAAAGCAACAGTTACTCTAATTCTTATTCAAATTATTGCAGTTACTCTTCAGGCTTTTCATCTAGCAACGGGAGCTATTCCCTTGGGAGGCATGCAGTATTTTGGAATTGCTTTAAGTTTATTGTTTATTATCCTTTTCTATTTGAAATCAAGATAATAGTTTACTTATTTTAAATTAAGGGGCTTATTATGGCCCCTTTTCTTTGATTGTTGATTTTAAAGGTATAATTTATTTACTGCACGCTTTTATGTGTGGTTATTTTTTATTTTAGGAGAGTAACTATGAGTTTATCTTTAATTTTTAGGCTTCAAGCAGCGTTTGCTGCAATTTGGGCACTTCAATTAATCTTTATCCCAGGCATGGTATTTGCCCAATACCAATGGGGATATTCTGCAGAGCTAGTTGCCATTGCTCAGGCAACTGGAACAGCTATGGCGGGGCTTGCTATCCTTGCATATGGTATACCTAACTGGACTAGTGAAGATCAACTTAAAGTAGCAGCAAAATCTTTAGGTACTATCGCAATATTATTTTTAATTATGCAGCTATATCAAATATTGATTTCAGGAATGGCGCCTGGTGGCGCTATGGACTGGGTTAGCACACTTGTTACTGCTTTGTTTGCTGTTGGATTTTTTATGAAATCCAAATAAAAGATAATTTATATTGAGTCTAAAAGGAGGTCATAATTGACCTCCTTTTTTGTTTACATTATTCTTTTGGTATGAATTCTAAGCAAATTCTTTTGGCTTTACTTGTTCCTATAACATGGGGGTTAGGGTTTACCCTTGCTAAGATTGGTATGGAACAGTTTTCAGCACTTCTAATTATGTCTATTCGTTTTGGGATTGCAGGACTCATTCTTGTATGGTTTACCAAACCACCCTGGGGTCACATGAGAGAAATATTCCTTGTAGCACTCATAGGTTCAACAATTCAATATGGCCTCACTTACAATGGTTTAAAAGGCATAGATGCTTCAACCGCAGCAATTCTAGTTCAGCTTGAAGGCCCAATACTTGCTCTAATGGGCGCTCTACTTTTGAAAGAAAAGCTTGGGTTAACTAGGACATTAGGTATGGCTCTAGCATTCATAGGTGTTCTGATTATTGCTGGAGAGCCAAGACTTGATGGTCATCTTGACAGCGTTTTTCTTTTAGTAGCAGGTTCAGCTGTATGGGCTATCGCACAAATTATGATCAGTAGGCTTAAAAATCTATCTGGAATAACTATATTAGCATGGGTTGCAATTATGGCAACCCCTCAAATGCTTCTTGGATCAATAATTATTGAGGACGGGCAGTGGGAAGCGATAACATCCGCAAGTTTAGTAGATTGGTCGATTATTCTTTATCTAGCTCTGGTGATGACAGTAGTTGGATACAGCGCATGGTATCACCTATTGAGCAGAGTAGATGTCAGCATAGTTTCCCCATTTTTGATGTTACTGCCAATTACCTCAATTATTGCGGGAATCATTCTTCTAGATGAAAAACTCACTTTAGCTATGATCATTGGTGGAATTCTTATCATGACAGGTGTTGCCAGCACTCTAATTAATTGGAGCTGGCAAAAAAAACAAATTAATATTCGATAGAAAGTTTTTATTTATAAAAAGGATCAACCGACTCAAATTGAGAAGTTATCTTTCGAACCCATTTTGAAATTGCAATCCCTTTACTAAGCTGAATAGAATTATTTTCAGATTGAGCATTCCTTGCTATATTTCCATTAAGAGGAAGCTCCATCTGTTGTTGTAAAAAATTTGTCTCCTTATCTAAATCTTTTCTTAACTCTTTAATCTTGTTTACGACACTACTCTCTGACATTAACTTAACTCCTAAATATAAATAATCTAAATCTTTTTTTAAGATTTACCCTTTTTAGCTTTTTTTGAAGTTTTGTATTTACTCTCCCACTTCTTATCAAGCTCTGTTTTTGCTATATCCTGATAATCAATCCCACTGATTTCTTTAAACTCAGAAATTGCATCTTCCATAGCAGTCTCAAATACAACAGAAAGAGACATGCTGTAACCGAATTCTTTTGCCGCTATTGAAGCACCCTTAAAGGCTTCAAAAACTGGTCTTCGAATCCTCACACTAACGACACGTTTTTCGTCTGCTTTCTGATTTTTTGTAACGTATTTACCCATCAAAAAAATATATAAATGAACTACTAAAGTCAGTATACACAATTTGTTTACATAAAGTATTATTATTTGTTTTCTTTTTGTATACATAAAAAAAATTATTTCCAAAAAGATAAAGCTATAATTAATCTGGTTAAAAAATTTGAAATAAAAAAATGTTTGATATTGATTCAATCGAAAAACAAATCGCATCGAGTGAAGCTAAGACTCACGGTCTTCGTCCAAATATTGAAAAGAAAATTGTCTGGGCTCATCAGAATCGCCAAAAGACATCTCTAAGTTTGGTTTTTATTCATGGATTTTCAGCAACTCGAGCTGAGTTGAGTCCAGTCATTGAGCAGATTGGTATGGCAATAGAGGCAAATGTTTTCTTTACAAGATTGACAGGTCACGGTCAAGACGGAATGGCTTTAAGTGAAGCTACTTTTAAGGACTGGATTTCGGATACTAAAGAGGCAATCAGTA
>CALKDH010000116.1 GCA_938086805.1 uncultured PS1 clade bacterium
ATTTTTAGTTATAAGTTTGGTGCAGGAGCAACCAGAGCAGTCTTAGTAGTTCTTATACTTGGGGCTTTCTCTATACTTTACTTGACAGTTCTTAATAGACTCAACAAGAGGTATGGTTATTCAGGGGTTCAAAAATGATGGATAAATATTCACTTATGCAAAAAATAGGGATTTATTCCTCTCTTGCATTGTTTATTCTATTTATGCTTCTGCCATTTGTTGAGATGTTTATTGCTTCATTGAGGCCACTTACACATTTATTTAGTAGGCCTGATGTTCCAGTTGGAGAAACGATGACCTTTATGGATTTTATGAGCCGTTTCTATTCTGAAAATATGAGTTTTCAGGCATATAGGGATATGTGGGTTACCGTTCCTCAGCTTCCTCGTTACATCTTTAATAGTGTGTTTTTATCAACGGCCGTAACGTTTTTTTCTATGTGTTTTATTGTCCCCGCTGCATATGCATATGCCCGTTTCGATTTTCGAGGCAAAACTGCCAGCCTTACATTATTTCTTGCAGTGAATATGTTTTCAGGGGCTGTGCTGCTGATTCCTCTATACAAACTATTAAGAGTTTATGGCTTATTAAATACCTATTGGGCAATGATAATTCCTGGGGTTGCTTTCCTGATACCCACTGGAATTTGGTTGCTTAAGTCGTTTTTGGAGAAAATTCCTTATGAGCTAGAGGAGGCTGCATTTGTAGATGGCGCATCTAGACTTTATACCTTGCGCCGTGTAATATTGCCTTTAGCAGTCCCTGGATTGATTGTAGTCGGTGTTGCCATGTTTATTGGTGCGTACGCACAACAATTTTTATTTGCAATTACATTTAACCAGGAGCGAGACTATATGCCTCTACCTGCTGGCATATTTGAATTTATTGGGTATCAAGACGTGCTGTGGAATGAAATGATGGCCGCGAGTCTTGTTGGAATTCTGCCCGTGTTGTTAATTTTCCTGTTTATGCAGAAACATCTCATAGCAGGGTTAACTTCAGGAGCAGTAAAGGAGTGAGAGTAAATATCTCACATAAAGTATTACTAGGTTCTTTTTTAATCTAGTAATTTGTTGTAAAAATAAAAGGAGAAGTAAATGAAAAATATAACTAAAGCACTTTTCTTAGCAGTAATGGGAGCAGGTTTAATTGCACCAGTTCAGGCCGAGGAAGTTCATATGATTATGTGTGGCGGAGAAATTCGTGAAGCTGATCAAGCAGTAATTTCTGCTTTTGAAGCCAAGCACTCCGGTGTTACGGTCAATGCAGAAGCTGTTCCATGGGGAACATGTCAGGATAAATCTATGACATTAGCAGCAGCTGGTGATCCAGTTGGGCTTGCTTACATGGGTTCACGTACTCTAAAGCAATTGGCACGAAGCGGCTTGATTGTTCCAGTTGATATTTCTGATGAGCAGCAAGGCATGTATCAGCCAGGCATCCTCAATACAGTTACTGATGGTGGAAAGACTTGGGGATTCCCACACGCTTTTTCTACAAAAGCTTTGTTTATCAACTGTGGCTTAGTTGAAGAGGCTGGTATGGCATGTGTAGCTCCAAAGACTTGGGCAGGTATGTACAACATGGCTAAAGCAATTAATGACAATACTTCAGCTGCAGGCGTTGGTTTAGCTGCTAAGGACTTTGACAATACAATGCATCAGTTCTTAAATTACTTATATAGTAATGGTGGTTCTGTAAGTAATGCAGATACTGGAGAAATCACTTTTAACAGTCCAGAAACTATTGAAACACTTGAGTTTGTTGGTAAATTAGCTGGTGTTGCACAGGAAGGACCAACTGGTTATGAGCGCTCTCAGCTGACTCAACTATACAATGATGGTCAGATTGGAATGTATATCAATGGACCGTGGGGTGCTGGACAACATAATGACAATATTGCTGAAATAGTTGTTCCTATTCCTGCTGGACCTAGTGGAGAAAGTGGAACATTATTAATCACTGACTCAATTGCGGTATTTAAAGGGTCTGCTAATGAAGGCCTTGCTATGGAATTAGCTGCAATGCTTTCATCAGGTGAAGCTCAGTACGATCTTGATATGAGCTGGGGATTAACTCCTATCATGCAATATGAGAAAATGATGGATGATGTTTACTACACAACTGATTATTGGCAAACTTTTGTTGATCCAATTGGCCGTGGTGGACCAGAGCCAATGTTTGAGGACTTTAAAGCACTTCAGGCAGGAATCAACAGCGCAATCCAAGGCATAATCTTGGGTGAGGGTTCTGCTGCTGATCTAGTTGCTGAGGCTGCAGAAACTTTAGAAGAGGGTCTGTAAGTCAAGTAATTAATCACAGGGGCAATGAAAATTGCCCCTGAATTTTTTGAGGATAGAATTAAAAGTACGTTAAATTTATTGAGCGTTCTTTTAAGTCTGACTTTGTCAAAAAGTCTCTAGTAAATTTAAAATGCGTCGATAAGTACGCATGAATTAGGAAAGAAATATGGCAACTGTAAAACTTGAGAACATTTATAAAAGTTTTGGTGAAACTGAGGTTTTATTTGATATCAACCTTGAGATTAATGATAAAGAGTTTGTTGTTTTTGTTGGCCCGTCAGGTTGCGGAAAAACCACTCTGCTAAGGATTATTTCAGGTTTGGAAGAAGCTACAAGTGGAAACGTAATAATAGATGATAAGGATGTATCAAATGCACCCCCAGTTGAGAGAGGCATCTCAATGGTATTTCAATCCTATGCACTTTATCCTCACCTTTCTGTCTTTGAAAATATTGCTTTTCCTTTAAGAGTTGCAAAAGTTAATGAAAAAGAGCTTGAGGAAAAAGTTTTTAAGGCCGCTGATATTCTTCAACTAAGAGACCGTTTAGGCTTTAAACCTGGTCAGCTTTCAGGTGGTCAAAGACAAAGAGTTGCAATTGGTCGTTCGATTGTTAGAGATCCAAAAGTATTTCTCTTTGATGAGCCATTATCAAATTTAGATGCTGCACTTCGGGGTGACATGAGAGTGGAGCTAGCAAAGCTTCATCAGAATTTAAATTCAACTATGATTTATGTCACACATGATCAGATTGAAGCTATGACGATGGCAGATAAGATCGTTGTTTTACATGACGGCGTTATAGAACAGGTTGGCTCGCCAATGGAACTATATCACAACCCTAAAACAAAATTTGTAGCAGGCTTCATTGGCCACCCAAATATGAATTTTTTAAAAGCAAGTGAAGTAAAAATTGATAATGGTAAATTGACAGCAATTATTGGCGATACTTCATTAAATATGGCTATAGACGCTGGAGATTCAAAAGAAGGTGATGATTTAGAAATTGGGATTCGACCAGAAGACCTTGTGGTATCAAAGAAGGGAGGTGTCCCAATGAATGTCGATGTTGTTGAGCATATTGGGGCAACTGTGATTTTATATGGCTCTGTTCTGGATAATAGTAATTTTTGTGCAGTACTGCCTAGTGATTCAATTATCAATCCGGGTGATGAGATTCATCTTACAATAGATCCAAATAAATGCCACGCTTTCAATTCAACAGGTCAAGCACTTAAAAGAATTTAGAATAGGAGATTAATCATGAGGACAGGTATCGTTGGACTTGGCTTAAGGGCTGGAAATGTTCTTAAAATGATTATGGAAGATATGCCAGAAATGGAACTGGTTGGCTATGTAGATCCTGATCCATGCGGCTTATCAATTATTGAAGAGCATTCCAATTCCTTAACCCAATACCAGACTCTTGATCAAATGATTAACGAGTCCAGTCTTGATCTTTTGTGGGTAGCCTCTCCAAACCATCTCCATTTAGAGCATATTCGTCTGGGTCTTGAAGCAGGTTTGAAAGTTTTTTCAGAAAAGCCTATCGTAACAACAAAAGAGGATAGTTTTGCTCTAGCTAGTCTGATTAAAAAATTTGGTGAAAATCAACTCATTGTTGGGCTTGTTTTGAGGTACTCAGTCCATATGAGGGAAATGAGAAGAGTTCTTGATGAAGGCACTTTGGGGAAGATAACTTCACTGGAGGCTAATGAGCATATAGCGCCCTATCATGGATCATTTTTTATGAGGGATTGGAGAAGGCTTGAGAAATATTCAGGTGGCTTTATGCTAGAAAAGTGTTGTCATGATATCGATCTTTATAATGGTA
>CALKDH010000117.1 GCA_938086805.1 uncultured PS1 clade bacterium
TCATGGAATAATTATTGGTGAAGCAACAGCAGAGCAGATTAAAGAAGAAGTTGGAAGTGCTTTTGAGTCTAAAATTATTCGAAAGAATGAGTTCAGAGGAAGAGCTGTATCTACTGGGCTTCCAGTGAGTTTTGAGGTAACCAACTCTGAAATACTTGAAGCTTTGAGTGAACCCCTAGGGATGATTATCAGCGCACTAAGAACAGCCTTAGAACAAACTCCACCTGAACTTTCTTCAGACATTGCTCAAAACGGACTAGTTATCACCGGTGGTGGAGCGCTACTAGAGGGACTTGATAAACTCATTCATAGTCAAACAAATTTACCTGTTACTATTGCTGATGACCCGTTGACCTGTGTCGCACGAGGTGGTGGAATGGCTCTAGAAATGATTAACCATCATGATATGGGGTTCCTGGCAGCAGAGTGATTCGTATTAAGTCGAGATCTTAACAATGCGACTTTTTAAACTTTTTGTTCCTATTTTCCTCTCAATTATTCTGATTGTTTTAGATGCTCGGTTCTCTTACCTTGATAGCTTCAAACGCTTCACTCTAACTCTGCTGAGCCCAATTTATTTAGTAGTTGACCTGCCCAGCCAAGTTATTGACTGGATTAATGATAAAGGGAGTGAGAATGAATTGCTTGTTAGTCAAAATGACTATCTTGAAGGGCAGCTAATTGAGCTCAAGGCGAAACTTCAAACCTATAACAATTTAACTCTAGAAAATCAAAAACTATCCAATCTTCTTGAAGCAAGCTACTTAATACCAGAACACAATGTAAAGCTGGCTAGAATCAAGTCAATCTCTCAATCTAGACTCTCAAAAAAAATTATCATTAACAAAGGTTTTAATGATGGTGTAACGCTGTCAGATTTAATCATTGGCTCAGATGGTGTAGTTGGACAGGTAACCGAAGTAACGCCAATGTATTCTACAGTTCGACTACTATCAGACCCAACGCAACATATCCCCGTAAAAAACTCAAGAAATGGCATTAGAGGAATCACAAAAGGCCTTGCGTCAATTGATAGAGGGATGATTTTGAAATATATACCTCTTGAATCTGATATTAAATTGGGTGATATCTTTATGACTAGTGGGATTGGGAATTCTTATCCATCAGGTTACTCAGTTGGCAGAGTTAAATCTATTGATGAAAACCAGGATCCATCCTTCATGACTGTATACCTTGAGCCAACACAGAATATGAATAGTCTAGAATTAGTTCTTATCGTTAAGGAGAACAATGATTAATCAATCTCAATTTATTCTTCTAGTTAAAATCACTATTCTTGCATTTATAGTTGGTGCTGTTGCTCTGCCAAGCATCCTAGACATAATTTCACCATTTTGGCTTCTGTTATTCTTTATTTATTGGTTAATCTATTCTGATAGTGATCGAATTTACAGTGCTGCTTTTGTTCTAGGAATTCTTCTTGATGTTTTTCAAGGGGGCATACTTGGGCAAAATGCTCTCGCTCTTTTAATCAGCTCTGCATTTATATTGAGTGTTAAAAAGTCATTTTTCGTATCCAATCTAACCACTCAGCAGGTTTATGTATTCATTGCATCTCTTATGTATCTCATTGTATTTTTAATTACACATATTGCGGTTCAAGGAATGCAAATAGATTGGCTTGTTGTATTTGTTCCATTTACTGGTGCAATCCTTTGGCCTGTGGTTAGATTCTTACTTGCAAAGCTTAATCATTAAATATTTTTTTATGGATAAGATTGGCAATCTAAAGAGAGAAAGAAAAGTATTTAGATCTAGGGTAATTTTTTCTGTGGTCATTATGCTTGCAATGACTCTAATTCTAACGTTTAGACTCTTTAATCTTCAGATTATTCAACATGAATACTATGTTGAGGAAGCCCTAGGCAATCAAATGCAAAATCTTCCTATTACCCCCATAAGAGGCGATATTTTGGATCGCAATGGAAAAATATTAGCAACCAATGAGTTTTCTTATAGACTTACTATTACTCCAGAAAAGGTTAGAAATTTAAATGACACTCTGGTTGAATTAGAAATTAATGAATATATTGATTCTAAAGATATAGAAAGGTTTAATAAGAACTTAAATCGCTACAAAAAATTTCATAATATCCCTATCAAATTTAATCTAACAGAATCCTCTGCATCATCATTTTTAGTCAATAATCAACTCCCAGGCGTTGAAGTTGAGCCATACTTTCATCGCGTATATCCCTATGGAAAATCAAGCTCACACCTCATTGGTTATGTTGCCTCTATGAATAAAGAAGATAAAAGTAGATATGACAAGAAAAATTATGCGGGCACTAATTTTGTTGGCAAAATTGGCGTTGAAAAGCAATATGAAAATCTACTTCATGGTCAATCTGGCATGAAACAAATTGAGAGAAATGTAGCTGGGCGAGTTGTTGATACGAAAGTTATTACTCCCTCAATTCCTGGTCAAGATGTCTACTTAAATATTGATATTGACCTTCAAATGAAAGCAGAATCATTATTGGGTGAGAGTAGAGGGGTTATTGCTCTGATAGACGTCAATGATGGCGCAGTTTTAACACTTGTCAGCACGCCCTCCTTCGACCCTAATTGGTTTGTGAATGGAATCTCTGTTGAACGATACGATCAACTTATGAGTGATTCCGACTTACCACTCTTTGATCGAAGCACAAAAGGGCTATATCCACCCGGGTCAACTATCAAACCCATGGTTGCTCTTGCAGGGCTTGAAGAAAAGAATATTACCGTTAAGCATACAACCTTTTGCCCAGGTTTTTATAAACTTTCAGACTACTCTCGCAAGTTTAATGACTGGAAGAGAACTGGCCATGGCCGAGTTGATACGATTGAGGCGATTGCTCAATCTTGCGACGTATTT
>CALKDH010000118.1 GCA_938086805.1 uncultured PS1 clade bacterium
CGATTAGCGGGCTTTGAGGCCTCCTCAGTCATAGTTGAAATTCTCAATGATGATGGCTCGATGGCTAGAAGTGAAGATCTATATAATTTTGGCAAAAAGCACAATATTAAAGTTGGTCATATCGCTGATTTAATTCACTACAGAGTTGAAAATGAAAAAACAGTTGAAAGGATAAGTCAGAGGCCATTTAAAACTAAGTATGGTGATTTCGAACTTTATTCTTATCTAGACACTATTCATAATGATATTCACATTGCACTTGTTAAAGGCACTATGAGTAAAAAAACTGAACCTTATGTAAGGGTGCATATGGAAAATATCTTCAAAGATGTTCTTCAAGAGGTTCAGCGGGGCTTTAGTATTAATAGTGCTTTAAGCATGATTTCAGAGGAAGATAACGGCGTTTTTTTACTTTTAAGAAAGCAGTCTAATCAGGCCATTCTAGAAAATATTGATAATCAAGATTATAAAAGCAGTGATGATGGCAAAACTTTCGGTATTGGCGCCCAGATACTCTCAGATTTGGGCGTTTCAAAAATGAAATCTCTTGGAAAGCCAAGAAAATGGCCTGGCCTAGAGGGTTTTGGAATAACAATTACCGAGTATGTAAATATTAAGGAGTAAACGATTTGAAAGAGATTGAGGGTGATTTAACCATTAAAAATAAAAAAGTAGCAATAGTTGCTGCTCGATTTAATTTCTTTGTTGTTGAGCATTTGATCAGTGGAGCGAAAGAAGCGCTGCTAAAAAGTGGTGCTCATGAGGATGATATTGAAATATTTTATGTCCCTGGGGCTTTTGAAATACCATTGGCACTTAAAAAAGTAGTGGGCACAGGTAAATTTGATGGAATAGTTGCTCTAGGGGCGGTCATCAGAGGTGGGACGCCACATTTTGAGTATGTTTCTGGTGAATGTGTAAAAGGAATCTCTCAAGTTTCACTAGATTCAGAAATACCTATCGCTTTTGGTGTTTTGACTGTTGATACAGTTGAGCAAGCTATTGAACGTTCGGGAACTTCTGCAAATAAGGGTGCTGAAGCTGCAGAAAGCACCATCCAAATGATTAGCCTGATTGATAAGCTGTGACTCCTAAACAGCGCTCAAGAGCGAGAGTAGTTCAAGCTTTATACCAGTGGCTTGTTTCTGGAGAAGATATTAAAAAAATTGAGCAACAGTTTTTAAATCAAAAAGAAGGAAAAATTTCTAAGGCTTTTTTTTCAAACTTGTTGTTAAATATCCCTAAAAATATTTCTAGTATTGAAAAAATAATTCTTCCAACTCTGGAGAGAGATATAAGTGAATTAGGCCCTACAGAAAAAGCAATTTTGTATCTAGGTACTTATGAATTGAAGTTTCAACCCGAAGTGCCATATCGCGTTGTAATAAATGAGGCAGTGGAGCTTGCTAAACTTTATGGTGCAGAGGGGTCATATAAGCTTGTTAACTCATCATTAGATAAAATTGCCCCAGAATTAAGGTCTTTAGAGTTTGCATAACAGAGCTTTAATTTAGCTAGGCTTTAATCAAATAATATGCCCTTAATTTCTATCACTCTATTTCATTTGGACTATTAATAAAACCATCCCTGGTTCCATAGTTCTTTTTTTCTTCCAATCAGAAATAATTTAAACTCATCTTCGAAAATTTGATTGATTTAATCTTTTTTCATGGTAATATTTATGTTCGGCATTCTAATCTAGTTAGCTAAATAACGGGTTTCACTCTATAACCCAGGCTTTCTTTTTTTGCTGAAATAGGGTTAGTTTAATATTTATATTAATTTAGGAGAAACAATGAAAAGTATTTATAAAAAAATTGGAGCTACACTGGTAGGTGCTATTGCTTCAGTCAACGTTATGGCTCTTGATGAGTTGAATGTAGCTTATTTTGAAGAGTGGCCAATGCCATTTGAGTATGCAAAACAAATTGGCGCATATGATGAAGCTCTTGGTATGAAAGTAAACTGGAAGGCTTTTGGAACTGGTACAGCAATGTCAGCTGCAATGGCTTCAGGTGATATTCATATTTCTGTGAGCCAAGGTGTGCCTCCATTTATTGTAGCTGCATCTACGGGCCAGGACATTCAAATTGTTGACGTAGCTGTAAGTTACGCTGATAACGATAACTGTGTTGTAGCGTCAGGTTTAGAAATTGATGCAAGCAATGCTTCAGAATTAGCTGGCAAGAAAGTTTCAGTTCCAATCGGAACAGCTGCTCACTATGGTTTCTTGAAGCAGATGGAGCATTTTGGTGTTTCAGTTGACTCAATGCAAGTCGTTGATATGGCTCCACCAGAGGGTGCAGCTGCTTTAGCTCAAGGAAGTATTGATATGTTCTGTGGATGGGGTGGTTCGCTTCGTCGTGCTCTAGAGCATGGTAATGTTCTATTGACAGGAGCTGAGAAAACTGCTCTAGGTATCTTGGTTTGGGACGTGACTTCAGTTCCAGCAAGTTTTGCTGATGAGAATGCAGAAGTTCTTCAAACATTCTTAGGCGTTACTGCTGCAGCTAATGCAATGTGGAATTCTGGAGGTTTTACTTCTATGATGATTCCTCATATTGCTAAAGATGCTGGTATGGATGAGCAAGCTACTGCGGAAACAATGGCAACATTTGTATTTCCATCAGTTAGTAACCAGCTCGGTGACAACTGGCTTGGCGGATCAGGTGCGGCATTCCTTAAAGGTGTAGCAGATGTATTCGTTAACAGTGGAAACATTCCAAGTGCACGTGGTTCATATGCTAATGCTATCAATACTGATGGCTTAGAGGGGCTTGCTGCACAATAAGGTATAAATTTAATGACTTTTAAGTCTTAAATTTAGTATTTGTAAGACCTAAGGTGGCGCACTATTAAGTGTGCCACCTTTTTAATGAAATTTTTTTTTGGAGTTGGTTTTGAAAGGTTTATCAATAAATAACATTTCTATGCGCTTTGACTTAAAGAATGGATCTTCTGTTCAAGCGTTAAAAGATGTTTCACTCGACATAGATGAAGGCCAAATTATTACTGTGCTTGGCCCTTCAGGTTGTGGAAAGACTACACTCCTTAATATCGTAGCAGGTTTTCTAGCACCCACTGAAGGCAAGGTGATCCTCAATGATGAGATTGTTCTGGGGCCTGGTGCAGAACGTGGAATGGTTTTTCAGCAGGGCGCTCTATTTGAATGGATGAATGTTCGCTCAAATGTTGCATTTGGACCTCGAATGAAAGGAATGTCGAAGTCAGAGCAAGAAGAAAAGGTTAAACATCTATTAGAAATTGTAGGGCTTGCAGATTTTGAAGATAAAGCAGTTTATGAATTATCTGGTGGCATGCAACAAAGAGTAGCTCTAGCAAGATGTCTGGCTAATGATCCTGATGTTATTTTAATGGATGAGCCATTGGGCGCACTAGATGCTTTAACTCGTGAAAAAATGCAAGGTCTTGTTTTAAAACTATGGAAAGAGACCGGGAAGACAATTATTTTAATTACCCATTCAGTTGAAGAGGCAGTTCTTCTTGGTGAAAGGCTCTTAGTCTTAGCTCCAAGACCAGGGAGAATTCATAAAGAATACAATCTACCTTTTGCTGAAATGGGGGTAAACATGGATTTAAGAGAAGTTAAAAAAGCTGATGGCTACACTGAAACACGTGATGAAATTCTCTCAATTATTTGGGAAATGGAAGAGGAAATAATGGGTAGAGCGGAAGAAAACTAATGGCTATTTTAATTTTTTATATAATAATTTTCGTTGCAGCTTTCTATATCGTTAAGATTGCAACATCATTTACAAAATCACAAGATGATTTTACAAGTTTAAAAACCGTAACTTTTGGAGATGAGAGTGCGGTATCTCCGAACAGGGCTGCATCATTCATTTCAGTTATTGCAATCTTTGCTATTTGGGCAGCATTTACAGGCTCGAAATTAATTCCTATTCATGTTCCTGGGCCTTTTATTGGTGAACTTACTTTTAACTACACGGCGATGAATTCGTCGGGAGAAACCGATGATGCTGATGTAATAATATCAGTGTACGACGTTCAAAGCGGAGTTATACCTGACAAGTTAATAATCGAACCTGGGACAGGGTTTGCACAAAATGATACAGAGCAGATCATAACCTACAGAAGTGGACTTATTAAAGTTCAAAAAAATGATGTAGGTGGTAAAGACAAAAACTATAAAGTAATAGCAGTTAATGGTCAGGAAATATCACCTGAGAAAGAGATTTTTATTGATAATGCTCGAATTTATATGACTAGGAAGGGGACCTTAAGTGTCACTCCAGAAAAAGGTTGGCAGATGCAGCCTGTCTGGCTTCCAGCGCCTGAAACTGTCTGGTCTAGATTAGTTAAAGTAGGCTCTGAAGGCTATAAAAACT
>CALKDH010000119.1 GCA_938086805.1 uncultured PS1 clade bacterium
TCAATTAATAATTCATTGATATCAAGATGTCCAGGGATATCAATGCCCTCATAAAGTGCCTTAAGATCAACATTCCACCTTAATACATCTATCTTTGCAATTGGCTTGAGTCCTTCTGAACTAATTTGAAGATCTTTAACAGCTAACAATAGTTCATTTTCTTGAAACTCGAGTGATATTTTTTCGATACCAATGTCCAGTCCAGTAACATCAGTTAGTCGATTTTCAATTTGCCCTTTGATGGTTTGAGGGAATAAGATAAAAAAAGCTACAACTGCTAATAGAGCTAGGGCTATCAATGCAGTAACCCAAGTACTAATCTTTAAAATATTGAGACTTCTTAGGAGGGTTTTTTTTAACATATTTTTGATGCAATCAACTGCAAGTCATTATAACCAAATGTATAATATTGCGGAATTTAATCTAATCTAGGAAAGATGTAATGAGTCAAGGTACAACAGGTTCAACAAAATTAATGTTAATCGTTTGGGCGCTTGCCATGATTTTTATTGGCTATAAGTCACTCACTTCTTACAGCAATGATTCATCTCAAAATGATATGATGATAGACAATGCTGTTCTAGAGAGGATTAAACCTGTTGGAGAAGTGCGAATAGACTCAAGCAATATGGTTGCCTCAGCTGAGACTACTGAAACTGCGGAACGCTCAGGTGAAGAAATTTACAATAGCAAATGCGCTGGATGCCATACTTCTGGAATCATGGGCGCACCTAAATATGCATCTCTGTCGGACTGGTCATCAAGAATTGACCTTGGCCTCGACAAACTTACTGCCTCAGCTATAGCAGGAAAGGGTGGTATGCCAGCGAGAGGAACATGTATGGACTGTTCTGATGATGAAATCAAGGTGACTGTTCAATATATGTTGGACAGCCTAGAATAAACTAGTTTATTGACTAGAAGGCTGAAAGATGCCCAAGTCTCTATTTTTTTCGACATCAATCCACGGCAGAACTCTACCATTCATGGCTATATAGACTCCTTTTTCTAAAAGCTGAAGAGAGCCCAAAGCACATCCAAAATTAAATAACGCATCTGAATTATTCACTGAATAGGGAACCATAGAGCCAAAAAGAACAATAGTTTTGTTGAGTCCGCTTTCCCCTAAAAGTCTAGCAGTGTCGCACATGGTGTCTGTTCCATGAGTAATTAATATCAGATCCTCATCACATTTTTCACAGCGATCTAAAATTAACTCACGATCCGAGTCGACCATGTCTAGACTATCAATAAGAAGAAGCTCCTCTGTAAATAGGTCAACTTCGATTCTTGCTCTCTTGATCATCTCTGGAAAATGCGTTTTATCAAATTCCAGTTCACCATTAGATTGATTATAGAACTTATCAATAGTTCCTCCCGTAATCATAAGTCTTACTTGCATATAGATACCCTAAATTACTGAATTTAAATACTAATTATAACTTCTTTGTCCAAAAATATCAGTCCCAACTCTAACCAGATTTGCACCATTCTCAATGGCGATTTCAAGGTCTGAAGACATACCCATTGAGAGCGTATCAAGATTCGGATATTTAGAGATTAGATGCTTCATTTGAGAAAAACTTTTTGCTGAGTTTTCTGGACTTGGAATTGTCATAAAACCCTTTAAAGAAAGATTGGGGAGGCTCTCTATTTCTGAAACAATCTCTTCAACATTTACAATATCAACCCCTGACTTTGACTCCTCTCTATCGACATTGACCTGAATCAATATTTTTAAGACACCTAAAGAAGGATTTCGCTGCTCACTGAGACGCTTTGCAATTTTTACTCTATCAACACTATGCACCCAATCAAAGTTATTGGCGATTGGGCTTGTTTTATTTGATTGGATGGGTCCTATGAAATGCCAAACCAAACCTCTTCCTTTAAAAAAATTAATTTTCTCAATAGACTCCTGAAGATAGTTTTCTCCAAAATGGATCTGACCAGCATCAACAGCCTCTTGAATTTCTGCTGTTGATCTAGTTTTACTCACTGCGATTAACTCTACCTGATGGCTAGATTGAACTGAACCAATTCTTGATTTGACTTGTTTTAAGTTATCAGAAATCATTAAAAACCGACTGAGCATCAAAAACTGGACCATCAACACAAACTCTTTTCATTGCCGGTCCATTCTCAGTCTGAACCTCGACAACACAACCAGCACATCCACCAACAGCACAAGCCATAAACTCTTCTAGAGAGGCCTGACATGGGAGATTATATTCATTTGCTAATTTTGAAACGGCTTCAAGCATTGGATTTGGGCCACATGTATAAATTTCAACACTGCTCAAGTCATCAGAAGAGAGACTATCTAAAAAATCTTTGGCAAGACCAGTGACATAACCCTGATAAACCCCTTCAAAATTTTGAAGGCTCGCTAACCCACATGGTATTCCCCACTCTTCCAACAAAGGCATGGTATAAAATTCAGAGGAATGATAACCATGTAATGAGCTCTTTGAAGTATTGAATGGAAAGGGAACTTCAGAGCCTAATATGACATAAGGTGTATAAAAAGAATTATCCTTTAACTCCTGTGCCATAGCAATAATTGGAGGCATACCAACACCCCCACCAATTAAAAGTGGAATTTTGTTTGCAGTTGCCTTAAACCCATTTCCTATAGGCCCTATGACTGACAAAATATCCCCAATTTTTCGATCTGCGAGCTGCTTAGT
>CALKDH010000120.1 GCA_938086805.1 uncultured PS1 clade bacterium
TGTATTTCCCAAAGTCTAGAATACTGGCCGTTTAGTTCAAGTAATTCTTGGTGTTGCCCCTGCTCAGCAATAATGCCATTATCAAGTACGATAATTAGATCAGCATCGACGATAGTTGATAGTCGATGTGCAATCACTATGGTTGAGTGCTTATGTGTCAAACTTAGTAATGCCTTTTGCACCATTTTCTCCGAATAAGAGTCCAAAGCGGAGGTGGCCTCATCAAAAATCAATATCTGTGGATTTTTAAGAAGCACCCTTGCAATCGCTAGACGCTGCTTCTCACCACCTGAGAGTTTCAAACCCCTCTCTCCAACCAGTGTGTCATAACCCTGGGGCAATGAGTCAATAAAACTATCTATAAAGCTGAGCTTTGCAGCTCGCTTAACTTCTTCTTCTGTTGCACCCGCACGACCATATGCAATATTGTAGTAAATGCTTTCATTAAACATGACAGGATCTTGCGGAACGACACCCATTGCGCTGCGAACCGATTCTTGAGTGAACAATTTAATGTCTTGCTGATCAATACTAATCTCACCACTAGAAATATCATAGAAACGAAATAGAAGCTTAGCTAGAGTCGACTTACCAGCGCCAGATGGACCCACAATCGCTATTTTTTGCCCAGGCTTGAGTGTAAAGTTTATGTTTTTAAGAACTGCCTCCTTGCCAGGATAAGCAAAAGTAACGTTGTTAAATACAACCTCACCTTGGGTAACAGTGAGATCTGAGGCATTCTCAACATCTGTTACTTTAGAGGATCGCTCCAATAGGTCAAACATGTTATTCATATCGATGAAGTTATGTTTAATTTGGCGATAAATGATACCCAAGCCACCCAGTGGAAGAAAAAGCTGCAGAAGGAGTGCCTGAATCATAATGAGGTCACCCAAACTAAGACTGTTATTTACAACGCCCTGTGCTGCCATAATCAAAATAATAGTGACACCGATTGCAATCACAGCACCCTGGACAAAATTTAGCGCTGTCATTGAAGTAAAGCTTTTGGTGGCAAGGTCCTCCCAGCGCTGCATCGTGTCCCCATAACGATCAACCTCAAACTTTTCTTGATTGAAGTATTTAACAGTCTCATAATTAATTAAGCTGTCAACCGCATTCGTATTGGCCTCGGATTGCATGTCATTCATTTGGTAGCGGTACTTCATTCGCCAGGTAGTAATAGCAAATGTTAAGACAACATAAAAAAACACAGTTAACAGAGAAACACCAGCAAAGAGTAGATTGTAATTCAGCCACAAAATGCCAATAACTAAACAAATCTCAAAGACTGTTGGCAGAATATTAAAGACAAAAATAGAGAGCAACGTGGATACGCTCTGAGTCCCCCTATCAATATCACGAGTAATACCACCAATTCGACGATCTAAATGAAAGGATAAATCGAGGGTGTGTAAGTGCTTGAAAACGCCCAGTGCAATTAAATTCATGGCGTGATAGCGTACTTTAGCGAAGATGGCATCACGAAGCTCATTAAAGAGCGAACTAGCAAGCCTTAAAATACCATAAGCTATAAGCATGCCAAGTGGCAATATTAAGACTAAATTTGTCTGATCAAGACTATCAACAATCTCCTTAAGTGCAAGGGGAACGGCAACATTGGCTAGCTTTGCAAGCATTAAAAAACTGACCGCCCAAATCACACGGGCACGCATTTTCACTAGATACGGTAATAGCTTTTTTAAAACTTTTATATCTCTCGTTTTAAAATCGTAAGCCTTAGTTTGATTGCTGCTTGAGCTCATTAAATTTACTATAGATTATTGAAAATCGAGGCTTAAATCATACTTAATAAAAAGCTTCAAATACCCCAAAAATTTGAAGAGTATGATTTGTTGGAAAATTATATAGATTTCGCACGTAAACAGCAGCGTTTAGGCGTCTTTAAAATCTTGAAAAAGCTAAGGAAATTATAAAATTCAATATTAATTAACAGGCCCCGACCTAGCCTCATCTAGAACTTCTTCACCGTTAACAACGTTATAAACAAATTTTGTACAAGGTATATCGCTTCCATCTTCATCCCGAGTGGCATATTGGACTTTCTCAGTCAGCTTAAACTTATAGTTTTGCATTGGAAAGTCGCTGTAGACTCTATCATAAAGCTCCTCCATAGTGCCACATGCCCCCCCTGATGAAAAGACTCTTATTGTTTTGTCATCCCAATCAAACTGCGTGGTTTGGTCAATATCACTGTAGGGCTTCACATTAGTTAAATTCACAACATTAAAGTACTCCGTACCTTCTACCTCCTGAAGGAGATAAACCTTATAAGCGTCATAAAATCTCTGGGCACCCCTCTTCTCTGATATGACCAGCTCTTTGATTCCATCAAAGTTCATATCTCCAAAGGCAAAAGGAGGGTTGGCAAGGTGCCAATACTTCATTTTTAAGACTTCTTTTTGGGTGATAGTCTCTGAGCTTAACCTGTAATTTGGCAAGCTAAAGATTCTCTGCGCTATATGGAACAGCTCTGACTTAACTGAAAATTTAATGTTAGTATCTTTAATCCTAAAGTTGATGTTAGCAGGACCGGTTAGAAGTGGCGCCAAATCCCAATCTGGAAACCACTCCACGTCGACTAAATATCGACCCTGTATAACGTCTGTAAACTCGATATAGATGGGCGTTTTTCCATTCATAGTTTTGAAAAGAACAGGCATACCGTTATCCATATATTCATCTGATTCGTTGTCAGCAAAAGAAGAGTTGGATAAGGCCAGGAAAAGAAAAAGAATTAATAGAATTTGTTTCATTGGTTGCAGTATAAATTGTTTTTTAAAAATGATTGAGGTACTTTCTCTGGGGTAACTAATTTCGTCAGACTTTATTAGAAAGGTAAGCCTATATCAAGCATTTAAATAGGAATATACTATGCTGCTCAGGCATAGAACAAAATGTCAAAAATAATTACAAAAATTGGACTTTAGTTTAAGTTAATATACAATTCTATGATGATTGAAAAAAAGGGCTTAAAGGATGCATATTCACTGAAGACTCCTGAGGATTCTATAAACTTATATAAAACATGGGCCTCTACCTATGATGATGATTTTGCCAGGCAAAATGACTATCGCTCACCTATTGAAATAGCTAAATATTTTGAAAAATATTCTAATCATAGCAATACCCCTATCCTTGATGTTGGAGCAGGAACAGGGCTTATTGGAGAGTACTTAAATCTTATTGCAAAAGAAATTGATGCTATTGATATTTCTCCTGAAATGCTCAATATTGCCAGAACAAAAAACTGTTATTCAAAAATAATTGAAGCGGACTTAACTCAACAATTGCCCATAAATGATAATCAATATGGAGCCATTGTAAGTGCAGGAACGTTTACTCATGGACATGTTGGTCCAGAAGTATTAGATGAGCTTTTAAGAATTACCCGCCCAGATGGTCTCTTTGTTTTTACTATTCACTATAAGTTATTTAAAAAAGCCGGTTTTGACAAGAAACTTATGGAAATTGAAAAAAATATTACTAAACCAATTTTCCATGAAGTAGATGTCTATGGAAGCAATCCAGATAAAGACAATGGGAGTGACAAAGTCATCATCACGGTATTCAGAAAAATATAATTGATTAAATGTGAAGAATTTAAATTATGAATAAAAAAATTTTAAGACCTATCAGTCAAAATGAAATTGAACAGTTTGATCATGATGGTGTTATCTTATTAAAAGAAATGTTTGACTCAGAATGGATTAGCACTTTGAGTCGGGGGCTGGATAAGAATATTGAGCTGCCTTCAAATCGCTCTAGAGTCTGGGATAGAGATGAAAATGGTCGAACCATGTTTTATGATGCCCAGGCATGGCAAAACATTACTGAATACCAAAATTTTATTTTTAATTCACCAGCAGCATCTATCGCTGGGAAATTAATGAACTCCAGTCAAATTAATTTTAACTTTGACGCAGTGTTTGTTCGCTCTCCAGGCTCTCAATTTGCAACACCTTGGCATCAAGATGAGCCATACTGGTCTGTTGAGGGGTATAACACTTGTACGATTTGGATGCCGCTTGTGCCAGTAAAGCAAGAAAATGCTTTGGCTTTTGTTCCTGGCTCTCACAGATTTGATTCAACCTTCTACCAGTTCAATTTTGGGAGTTTGAATCCAGATGAAATACCTGATGTTGATGAGACAAATTTCGAAGGGATTACTGATGTCGAGTTTCCAGATATTGCTGCGGATCCTAAAAAGTATGGCGTCATTAGCTGGGATATGAATCCTGGAGACTGCATTGCATTTAACAGTAGAATTATGCATGGTGGATCTGGAAAATTGGATAAAGATATGGAATTAAGAGTGTTTACCTCTAAGTGGATTGGTGATGATGTTTTTATTAAGTTTCGAGAGTGTGGAATGGATCCAGATCATAGCGAAGTGATGACTAAACAAGGCCTTAAGCCCGGAGACCGACCAGGAACCGAACTGTATCCAGAAATTAAATTCTCCTAAAAGTAAACCTCTCACTCGCACATCAAACAAAGTTTGGACTTTTAAGCTTTAAGGTGTCATATAATTTAATTTTTAATTAGTCTGAGTGTTATCTTTAATGTTCATAAATTCATTCAAAGCGTCAAGAATAATTTGCCTCTTATCCATAATATTTATGGTTACTATCAGCTCTAAAGTGATGGCTGATGAAGATCTTGCATTTCCATTTAATTCAGATAGTGGAAAGTACTGGCAATACATTAGTGATCAAGTGATGGGCGGTGTTTCTGAAGGTAAAGTGACTCTTGAGCAAGATGGAGAGATGTATTATGCAAGACTTACAGGCAATGTCAGTACAAGAAATAATGGCGGCGTTATTCAGTTACGTACAGGGATTTCATTTTCAAATTCTGAAAAGGATGGCAAAAATTTTCAGGGCGTTCGTCTCAACGTAAGAGGTAATGGTGAAACTTATAGCATCCATATATTAACTAATGATATGGCTTATTATGGAGACTTTTATTCTGCTTCCTTCAAGGCTGATTCAGATTGGAAGATGATTGAATTGCCTTTTAATTCATTCGAACGTAAGCGATTCAATGCCTCAAAGTTAGATGCTAAAAATATAAGAAGCTTTGCTATTGCAGCTTATGGCCGTGATTTCACATCTGACGTTTCAGTTTCAACAATAGAGTTTTACTACTAGAAAATCAGTAAAAATAAGAGCGACGTTTGGAATTTAGTTCAAGGTGACTTATAATCGACTTATGAAAAACAAATTAACTTATTTACTGGTTGGAGCAATATGGTACTGATGGAAGAGTAAGATGAGATTTCTAACATTAGCTCTAGCAGGCTTTCTTTTAGCGACACTTTTTCAATTATGGTGGATGGGTGTATGAAGAAAATACCTGTGACTTTATGATAATCAAAGCGTGGTGGAGGGAATGGGATTCATTTAATTCTCTCAAAGCTCTTTAATAATGGAAATTAGAAATTAAGAAATAATTTCTACTCACAAATATACTCACAATTTAATATTAAATCACATCTTGATCTTCTACG
>CALKDH010000121.1 GCA_938086805.1 uncultured PS1 clade bacterium
TATTGATGGAAACAGATGTCCCGATATAGAAAACTGCCGTGCAATTGTGAAGGGCGACTTAACGGAGCCCGTTATATCAGCGGCCTCAGTTATTGCAAAGGTAACAAGAGACAGACAAATGATAGAACTAGATCAAGCTTACCCCGAATATGGTTTTGCAAGGCATAAGGGATATGGAACCAAGGCGCATCTTGAGGCGCTAGAAAATTTTGGCCCAATTGAGGGGCAACATCGTTTAACGTTTGGTCCTGTAAAAAAATTAATCAGATCCTAGCTCATATAGCTGCTGGTTGAGTTCATTTTGTTTGGCCTCTAGTTCAGCTTTTTTTGCTTCTAATTCTGCTCTTTTTTCAGCCTCTGCTTTTCTTTTGTTATCCCGCTCGACTTCCTTGGCAGGTCTCGCCATGAGATAATTAAATAGTTTGACAACTTTCTTTACATTCTTTGCCTTGCTGGCAATATTTGTTGCATGTTCACCCTCTCTTTTTGTAACTGAACCCATTAAATACACAACACCACGCTCTGTAAGAACTGACACATGGCTGGGATGAAAGACCTCTTGGTCAAAAAATAAGGTTTCTATCTGAACAGTAATAACGCCATCTTTTGCTCTATCTAAATAGCTACTATTAGGCATTACCTCAACTTCATTGATTATTTGTTTTATCTTTGAAGATTTGCTTTTAACAATACTCTCAAGGTATTCCCTTGTGTTTTCAGTTGGTGCCTCACCAGTCATTAAGACTGCTTGATCATAAATATTAAAATTAACATGTGAATCTTCCAGCATTGGATCCTTGCTGACCATATTGCCAAGATCCATATATAGTGTTTTATCATCTAATATTTCACCCATTGTCCTTCGATCATTATTCATTGTAGCCACGGTAGTAACTGCAGCAGCGCCCTGCACTATTGGTGAACATGAGCTGAGAATTGATGAGGAAATAATTATTGCACAAAGAAAGAGAATTTTTTTCATAGTAGCTTCTAATTTTTGTTGAACTTTATTGATATTACTGAGTAATATTTTAAATCAGATTCAATTCGCACCTAAACAGAAATATTAATTTAGATTATGCACACTATTAATCAAGCATAATAATAGCAAGCGTAAACTTTAACACAACGATGACTACATTATGAGTGGGTTGCTATATATTGTCGCAACACCGATTGGGAATTTAAATGATATTACTTTTAGGGCTGTTGAAACCCTTAAAGGCGCAGAGCTCGTTTTGGCTGAAGATACAAGACATAGCAAAAAACTGTTTGATCATTATGAAATTAAATCTCCCTTAAGAGCATTTCATGAGCATAATGAAAATGAGAAAGTTAATGGCATAATTAGTGAGATTAAATCAGGAAAGTCAGTCGCACTTATTAGCGATGCAGGGACGCCACTTATAAGTGACCCTGGTTACAAACTGGTATCAGAAGCAAAAAAAACTGGAATCACTGTGGTCCCAATTCCTGGACCTAATGCAGCAATTACAGCCCTATCTTCGTCCGGAATTGCAAGCAATAGCTTTACCTTTTTCGGGTTTCTACCATCTAAGCAAACCTTAAGAATAAAGCTATTGAAAACTAAAAGGAATCTTGATGAGACAATTATATTTTACGAATCTCCCAAGAGAATATTGGCAACGATCAGGGATATGACGGATGTTTTTGGTAGAGATCGAAGAGTTTGCCTAGCAAAAGAGCTTACAAAATCGTTTGAAACAATCCTTACTGATAATTTGCCAACTTTAATGGATTACCTTGAAAGTGATCCAAGCCATCAAAAGGGTGAATTTGTGATTTTAGTCTCACCCCCTGATAAAATAGATCATGAATTTGCTGAGAATGAGCTAGAAAAGATTTTGCCCATTCTTTGTGATGAGATGGGGGCTTCAAAGGCTGCCAAATTAGCTTCTAAAATTACTGGTCTCGATAAAAAATATTGTTATAAAAGAGCTATAAGCCTATGAGCAATTTCTATAAACGTCATATTTTTTTCTGCAATAACGTTCGGACAGATGGCAAGCAGTGCTGTTCTCAGAGTGGAGCAAAAGAGATGTACCGCTATGCTAAAGATAAGTGCCGTGCTAATGGCTCATTAGGGGTTGGAAGGTTTGGAGTTAGCGAATCAAGGTGCTTGGGGCGATGTGAAAATGGCCCTGTTGTAGTTGTTTACCCAGATAATGTTTGGTACCAATATATCGATGAAGAGGACATTGATGAGATTTTTGAGTCTCATATGGAAGGTGACGAGGTCGTAAATCGTTTATTGATTAAATAAACGAGTCTTCTAATCTAGTCTGTCAAAGGCCTCAAGAATATAAGGCTTTAAATTCCCAGCCATCATCTTTATTCCTTTGGCATTTGGGTGCTTATAATCAGGAAGAAGCATCTCTTTTTCAAGCGCAACGCCTTCTAATAAAAATGGCATAAAAATCAAGCTATATTTTTTAGAGAGCTCTGGATATAGGCTATCAAATTCTTTTTGATACGAAGGCCCCATGCTCTCTGAAGACTTCATGCCTGCCAGAATAACAATTGAATTATTTTTAATAAACTTTTTGATGATTAAATCAAGATTATTTTTTGTAAGAGCTGGGTCAAGACCTCTAAGCATGTCATTTGCTCCAAGACAAAGGATGACTATCCTAGGATTATCGCCAAGGGACCAATCAACTCTTGATAGCCCATTCTTTGAAGTATTCCCTGAGATGCTTGCGTTAATAAAATTGACTGCAGGATCAAGACCTTCGAAGTTTCTAGTTAATTCTGAGGTTAAATTTTCGTTTTGAGGCAGTCCATAGCCAGCCATTAGGCTGTCACCATAAAGCATAATTTTTATAGGGTCTTGTGCATAAACATTAGTGAATAATAATGTCATTATTAAGCCTATAAATAGCGTTTTTCCAGCGTTCATTTTTGAGATAATCATGCGCTGAATTTTATATTAGATTTTGAAATGAATGCATCAATACAATTCAATAATGTTTCATTAAGTTACGGCGATATTGCTGACGAAGTTGAAGTTTTAAAGAGTATTAGTTTTTCAATTGATAGTAATGAGGTTGTGTCTATTGTTGGCCCAAGTGGATCAGGTAAAACTTCAATCATTATGCTCGCATCTGGTCTTGAAAATGCTACCAAAGGCTCAATTAAAATTAATGGTGATGAAATTGTTGGCCTCAAAGAAAAAGAATTATCTGAGGTGAGAAGGAAAAACATTGGTATTGTTTTTCAATCCTTTTATTTGATTCCAAATCTTACCGCGCTTGAGAATGTGTTGCTATCTCTTGAGGCAAACCAACAATATGGCCTAGAAAAAGATGCCGAGAATCTTTTAACTGAGTTTGGCCTTTCTCATCGCATGCATCATCTTCCAAGTGAGTTATCTGGGGGAGAGCAGCAGAGAGTTGCAATAGCAAGAGCGCTCATTAATAAGCCAAAAATAATTTTAGCAGACGAGCCAACTGGCAATCTTGATAGTGCTAATTCTGAGAGTATGATTGACTTGCTTTTTGACTACACTAAAAAAAGTAATACATCTCTTGTGATGGTAACGCATGATAGTTCAATTGCAAAAAGGTGTGATCGAATCATTGAAATAAGGGATGGGCAGATTGTTTAATATTGAGCAATTAAAACTAATCAATAAATATGCCTTAAGAGACTTCTCAAGAAGCTATAAAAAACTATGGGTAGTCACATCAACTCTATTCGTGAGCCTGCTTCTACTCTCGCTAACATTTTCAATTAAAGAGGCATTAAATAGTGAAATTGAGAATAATTCTAAAGAGCTTTTGGGCGGTGATATTCAGGTTGACAGTGATATAGATCCTCTTCCAAGCGCGGTTCTTCAGAAGCTCAATAATCTTGGAAAGGTCAGCTCTACAATTGAGTTTGCGACTATGCTATCCAAGAAGGGAGAGTCGCCTGTCTTTACTGAGCTAAGAGCGGTTGATAATAATTATCCACTCTACGGTGAGATTGAAACTCTTCCTCGGGGAGCATCACAGAAAATATTTTCTAGTTCACAAAAACCAGCTGTATTAATTAATGAAAGTATCCAGAAACTTCTAAAAGTAGGTGTCGGAGAAGATGTTGTAATAATGGGTCAAAAATTTGAGGTTGCTGGCCTTGTATCATCTGTTCCAGATCTTGCAGAAAGTGCTGTTTTTGGAGAATTCGCCATTATCAGTATGGATAGTTATGAGAAATTTGGGCTTAGCTCTGGAGGCAGTTTTCTTGATCATAAGTACAGAATTAAATTCAGTAATTTAGA
Organism: uncultured PS1 clade bacterium; assembly: GCA_938086805.1. Lineage (GTDB taxonomy): Bacteria > Pseudomonadota > Gammaproteobacteria > PS1 > Pseudothioglobaceae > Pseudothioglobus. Next base: position 4,283 of record CALKDH010000121.1, read on the forward strand.
CAAGATTCAGGAGCAGGAGAGTGTCGTTAATTCTATTATTGCCTATGACGATAGGATTAAGACACGTCTTCCAGGTCAAAGTGGGCGAAGTTTAAATAGGGTCATTGATAACTTTTCGAATTTTTTAAACCTAGTCTCTGTCAGTGCTATGGTCATTGCTGGAATTGGAATTAGCAATACACTTTTGTCATTTATTAATCAGAGCAATACCAGTATAGCAGTTAAAAAATCCATTGGGTTTCCATCCAGCTTTATTCAAACGATGTACTTTTATGAAATCATATTAATTCTGATTATGACCTCAGTCATCGCATACTTGATAGGAGTTTTTAGTCCATTAATGGCGAATGAGTTTTTGCCAGCAGCCCTAGGTATTAATTTGCAGCCCTCTTTTAGTCTTTTGGGCTTCCTAAACATTTTCTTCATTGGTCTTCTGGTGGTTTTGATTTTTTCAATTCCCTCTTTGTATTCAATTAGTGAGATTAAGGCAGCCTCTTTGTTTAGAAATACATTCAACCCTGTCAGCTTAAATTTTTCATTCAAGAATATTGCCCTATTAACTATTTTGGTTTTGTTTTTGACTACCTATTTTGTGTTGCAAACTAACCAGAAGCTCTACACAATTTTATACTTCGTTTCTTTTTTTGGCACCATGCTTATCTTTTATGGAGTATCAAGATTATTAATGGCCCTAATTAAACGTAGCTATAAATTTTCAAATAATAGTTACCGGATAGCCTACAGAAATATTGTGGCAAAAAAATCACTTGCACCAATTATGACAATCTCATTAGGAATTGGTTTGACGCTTCTTCTTACCCTGAGTTTTGTTGCAAATAATTTAAA
>CALKDH010000122.1 GCA_938086805.1 uncultured PS1 clade bacterium
CCTGGAGAGATTTTCTGTGTGATGGGTCTCTCAGGCAGTGGTAAATCAACTCTTGTAAGACACATTAATAGGCTATTAGAGCCAACGATGGGAAAAATTCTCATTGATGGTCAAGACGTAATGGCACTCGAAAAACAAGACCTGCAGGATTTTAGAAACAAAAAAATAGGTATGGTTTTCCAAAACTTTGCACTCATGCCGCACCGGTCGGTAATTGATAATATTGCTATGCCACTTGAAATTAGAGGCATTAACAAAAACAAAAGGTACGGCAAGGCAAACGAAATACTAAACATAGTTGAACTCCAAGGATGGGGCAATAAATATGCACATGAGCTCTCTGGCGGAATGCAGCAGCGTGTTGGCTTGGCAAGAGCACTAGCAGCGGACCCAGAAATTCTATTGATGGATGAGCCCTTTAGCGCACTTGATCCCTTAATCAGAAGACAACTCCAAAAAGAATTCATTAAATTATCTAAGCAGCTGAAGAAGACAACAGTATTTATTACACATGATCTAGATGAGGCAGTAAAAGTTGGTCACCGCATCGCCATCATGAGGGACGGCATGGTGATTCAGGTTGGAACACCTGAAGAAATTGTCATGAACCCAGAGGATGATTATGTTGCGGACTTTGTTAAAGGTATCTCAAGACTCGAAGTGGTGAAAGCTAAATCGATTATGAAGTCAATAGATGAGTTTAATAAAGATAATGGCGATTTGCCCAATGACGCTATAAGAATGCATGAGAATGATGATTTAAGTAGCCTTATTGAGCATTCTGTTTCAAGCAACAAACCAATAGTTATATGTGATAAAAAGGGAGACATGTTGGGTGTAGTTACCCAAAAAGATCTTCTTGTGTCTATAGTCGAGGGTCAGGATGAGTAAAGAAAATTATATTAATACTGATCAAATCAAAAGCTTTGTGAAGACCAGTCATGACTACTATATTCATGAATTTGAAAAAATAAATAACAACTCTAAGTTTGTCCTATCATTCAATCTTTTTGCCTTTCTTTTTGGCTCCATCTGGTTTGGTATCAGAAATATCTGGAATTGGGCTCTAGCCTTCTTAATCATTGAAACTTTTGCTATTGTGCAAATAGTCAGAGGCTTCTTTGGCAATATTAGTGCTGAGGCATACATAAAAATCGACAAAATCCAATCCACGATAGATTTTCGTGAAAAGCAGCTCCAAGCTGCAATTGAGAAGAACTCTGATAAAGTTGAAATGTTTAAAAGGACAATTAAGTCGCTTGAGGACTCTATTGATGGATATTTACAGGAAGCTCAGGCCATTGAAGCTTCAGGGGTTTGGATCGCAATTAGTGGCATTGCATTGTTTCTATTTATCAGGTGCGCTCAAGGCATTCTCGCAAACTCAATTTTAGAAAAGCGTTTCTCTGAATGGCTCTCAAATAAATTAATTAGCCCTGGAATGCAATTTAAGAATTATTTATTGAGTATTTCATTCTCTCTTATCATTATTGTTTTTTCAGCAATTCACTATAGTTTCCCAATGCTCATCCAGATGTTTGCTGACTTTCCGACTCATCCGGATATCAGGCTTGCATCCATTGATGGTGTTGAGAGAACTTTTGATTATGCAGTAATCAAGGGTGATGTGCTCTTTAGCGCAATTACTGTTGGAATTCGCTCAGTTCTAGATTCATTAGAAATGCTATTTGTTACGACCCCATGGATTGTTGTCATCAGTGCGATTGTTTTAATGACAGGACTCTCTGCTGGACCACGAGCAGCCATTTATTCACTCTCATTTTTGGCTTACATGGGCTTTTTAGGTTTCTGGATCAAGGCGATGACTACTCTAGCGCTTTTAGGAACTGCGGCAATCCTCAGTATTTCCATTGGTATACCACTGGGTATTTATTGCTCTACAAGACCAAGGTTCTATGCCTTTATAAGGCCTATAATGGACTTTATGCAAACGATGCCCGCGTTTGTATTCATGATTCCAGTAATTGCTTTTTTTGGAACTGGCAAGGTATCTGCAGTCATTATAACGATGATCTTTGGAGGAACCCCTGTTGTTAGACTAACTGTTCTCGGATTAAAGGGTGTTCCAGAGTCAATTAGGGAGGCAGCAATTGCCTATGGCGCCTCTAAATGGTATTTGCTTACAAAGGTTGACTTGCCTCTAGCGATGCCAACTATTCTTGCTGGAGTTAATCAAACAGTTATGCTCAGTCTAGCTATGGTCGTTGTTGCTTCACTTATTGGAGCAAAAGGCTTAGGCCAGGATGTCCTAGAAGCGCTTCAGTACGCCAATGTTGGTCAGGGCATCCTTGCTGGTATTGCAATCTTATTTTGCGCTCTAATCCTTGATAGGGTAATTCAAGGAAAGAAAAAGGACTAAGTTAATTTAACTATTCAAAAGCCCACTCAAAAGCTGGAATCGCTGCTGATCCTCCAGTATGAAGAAATAGAACTTTGTCAGTTGACTTAAAAAAGTTTGACTTGATTAAGCCTATTAGGCCATCAAATGCTTTGCCTGAGTATACCGGGTCCAATAATATTCCTTCTCTAGTTGCCATCATGCTGAAAGCCTCTTTCATACCTTCTGAAGGCTCAGCATATCCTGGGCCTACGTATTCATCTTCTACAACAACATCGTCACGAAGGGGTGGATGATGATTGACATACTTCAAAGAATTTAGAGCTAACTGATAAACCCTTTCCTCTTGATGTAATTTGTTATGATTGATACTTATTCCAATAATTTTTATATCACTTTGAAAGATCGTTTTGCCGGCTACAAGGCCTGCATGAGTTCCTCCGCTTCCAGTAGCTAAGATGATGTGAGAGAAAGAGTCTTGATTCTGATTTTCAATAATTTCTCTCATACATTCAATGTATCCGAGCTCTCCAAGGTGGTTACTTCCTCCTACTGGAATAAAATAAGGGTTAGCACCCTTGGATATTCTTTCTTGAATAATCTTTTCTGCGTAATCTTCTACCACTTGATCTTTGGGACAAAGAACTACTTCAGCACCAAAAACTTTATTCAAGAAAACGTTTCCAGAAGTCTCATAAATTTCTGGCGCTTTTTTAAGCCTATGTTCAAGAATAATAAGACATTTGAGCCCAAGTTTTGCACATGCAGCAGCTGTTTGTCTGGCATGATTAGACTGAATTGCACCAACAGTCACCACAAGGTCAGATTTCTTATCTAAAACATCTGCAAGAATATATTCAAGTTTTCTTGTTTTATTGCCACCCGTTGCTAGGCCGGTACAGTCATCTCTTTTGATATATATCTGAGGCCCACCTAAATGCTTAGAAATGCTTTTTAGGTGTTCGACAGGAGTAGGAAAGTGCCCTAGACTAACTCTTTTAAAATTTTCAATCATATTAGCTTAGTCTTAAGAATAACTATTTATAAAAATGATTTTATAGTTAAACTTTTAAAACAAATGAAAATTATTAAAAAAAGTGCTGTTTTTTCACCCTGTCAAACTTACAGATACTCCTTAACAAGGACATGGGATTTAAATAAAAAATTAATTTTATTTATTGGGCTAAACCCCTCAACTGCTGATGAAAATAATGATGATCCTACATTAAGGAGATGTCTCTTTTATGCTACAGAATGGGGATTTGGGGGACTAATCATGGTAAATTTATTTGCTTTCAGGGCGACCCATCCAAAAGAATTAAAAAGCGCAAAGTATCCAATAGGAAGAGACAATAATCAGTTCATCATCGATGCACATGATTGTGCTGAATTAACTATA
>CALKDH010000123.1 GCA_938086805.1 uncultured PS1 clade bacterium
ATTGTCCAATATTCCCCACTGCTGCCTCCCGTAGGAGTCTGGACCGTGTCTCAGTTCCAGTGTGGCTGATCATCCTCTCAGACCAGCTACGGATCGTTGCCTTGGTAGGCTCTTACCCCACCAACTAGCTAATCCGACGCAGGCTCATCTAATAGCACAAGGTCCGAAGATCCCCTGTTTTCCCCCGTAGGGCGTATGCGGTGTTAATCCGGATTTCTCCGGGCTATCCCCCACAACTGGGTAGATTCCTACGCGTTACTCACCCGTCCGCCACTCGACGCCTAGTAGCAAGCTACTATCGTTTCCGTTCGACTTGCATGTGTTAAGCATGCCGCCAGCGTTCAATCTGAGCCAGGATCAAACTCTTCAGTTCAATCTTTGACTTTTTAGAACACTTGGCATTTTATAACCAATAGTTCAATTTTTTAAAAAGCTTATCTGCTTTTGTTTTTTATGTGCACTGCACAATTTCTTGCACGAGTGCCCACACAAGTTGCTTGATATATTGTTAAAGAACTACCGCCAAAAAAAGATCGTTTTGTGCGGTGAAAGCGGGAAATTATACATGCTCAAATCCTAGCGTCAAGCTATATTGCTAATTTTTATCAAATAAAGTTTAGAGCACAAAAAGTCTTGTACAAATCTCACATAAAATAGTGATTTAAATCAACAATATAGAGAGAAATGAAGAGCTTAATAAATTCCTATTTTTTTCTCTCAAAAACCCTCAATTGTACTCTATTTCCCAATACAAAAAGAAGTGAAGATTTCTCCCAAAAGATCATCCGATGAAAATTCCCCAGTAACTTGGCTAAGTTGAAGTCCAGCTTGTCGAAGATCTTCTGCAACTAATTCGCTAGATCCTTGCTCTAATTGTTCAATTGCATTACTAATGAATACAAGTGTTTCCTCAATTGCATTAATATGTCTTTTTCGAGCCAAAAAAACGCCCTCAATACTAGGGTTCAATCCTGCAAATTCTGAGAGTGCGCCTCGAACTAAATCAATCCCCTCTCCATTTTTTGCAGAAATAGCGATTTCCATTAAATTATCTACTTTATGAATCCTGGGTTTTAAGTCAACTAGGTCAATTTTATTTTTGATTACTATTTTTGGTTTATCTTTTACTGAATCAGGCAAGATCGTTAAATCAAGTTCAGAGTCTCTAGAGTCATAAACAAGCAAAACAAGATCAGCATTATTGATTTCTTTATGAGCTCGTCTGATACCCTCCTGCTCTATCACATCATCACTATCATGAAGTCCAGCAGTATCTATTATGTGAACAGGCATCCCTTCGACATAGATAGTTTCCTTGAGAACATCTCTTGTAGTCCCTGCAATGTGAGTAACTATGGCACTGGACTGCTTAGTAAGTGTATTGAGAAGACTTGACTTGCCTGCATTAGGCTTTCCAGCAATTGCCACATGTATTCCATCTCTGAGAATAGCTCCCTGAGTTGCAGTATTAAGAATATCTATAAGGGATTTCTTGAGGCTATCTAGTTTGTTTGATACTTCATGTGACTCCAAAAAATCAATTTCCTCATCAGAAAAATCAATCGTAGCCTCTACAAAAACTCTCAAGGATACTAATTCGGATAATATTTTATTTATTTTTGCCGAAAACTCACCGGTTAAAGATCTGACTGCACTTAATGCTGACTCCTCTGAATTTGATTGAATTAAATCTTGAACAGCCTCAGCCTGAATCAAATCCATCTTTCCATTTAAAAAAGCTCGCTTAGTAAACTCTCCAGGCTCTGCCAGTCGTACATTGGACTCTATTATTGTTTCAAGCAGCTTTCTTAATACACTTGAGCCTCCATGACCGTGAAACTCAACTACATCTTCACCTGTGAAGGAGTTTGGAGCGGAAAATAGGATGGCTACACCCTTATCAATAATAGAATTATCATTGCCATAGAACGCGCCATAGTAGGCATATCTTGGCTTTAAATCTGTATGTAAAATCTGCTTAGCAATAGACCTAGCCAGTGGCCCTGAAACCCTGATAATACCAATACCACTTTGCCCTATTGCTGAGGCGATGGCGCAGATTGTCTCAACTTTAAGTGTCACTTGAAAAATATTCTTCTAAAAATTGATCAAAGTCTAACTGGTCATCTGACTCTATCTCTAATTGCTTTTCCTTTGAAAGCATTCTGAGCCTGTCTAGTTCTGAAAAATAACCATCACTAATCTTCATATTTTTGAAGATTTTTTGATATTTATGACTAAACTGATCTGTGTATTCAAAAAATCCTTGCTCCTGAAGCTTCATCTCATTAAGCATTTGGGCGGATGGCGTCAAATCAGGATTAATAATCCTATCTGAGATTTGTTTAACCGATCGCTGATGTGCTTCACTCAAAAGAGCTGAGCAGTCATGGATTTTATTGAGGATCGATTCACCCCAATTTTTTAGGTTCAATTCTTTACCCTTTTGCATTAACTTGAGTCCAGGCTCTCTTCCTCTGTGGGCAACTAAGCTAGAATTCAGATCTATCTCATTGATCTCTGAACTCGATATCACTGGAGAGTCCTCTAATAAACAAAATAGCATGAATGATTCAAGAAACTGGACTTGCTCTTCATCAATGCCATCTTTAATTAATGGATTAACATCAAGCGACCTCAGTTCAATATATCCAACACCCCTATTTAGTAAGGCTCCAAGAGGCCTATCACTTCCATTAATGATTGGCTTAGGTCTTACTGAAGAGTAATATTCATTGGCAATCTGAAGAATATTAGTATTAAGCTGGAGATACTCTCCATCTTTCTTGAGGCCGATAGCTTCACAATCTTCACAATTGGTTTGCATTGCAGCCCTCAAGCTATAAATATAATGACGTAAGCTATTATAGTTAGCCTTTACCCCTTTATTATCCTCCTGTGAGTTTTGATACCCAATGTCACCCATTCTTAGTGAGGTTGCATATGGAAGATAAAGCGTATTGTCATCAAATTCTTCTAGCTTATGGTCATGGTAGTCTTGCATAAATGATTTGCAGACTGAAGCTGAAGCTCCAAATAAATAAGTTACCAACCAGCCATATCTCAATACATTTCGTGTTAAAGCCATATAGTGGCGACTAATGAACCTTTTAGAATCTAGTTTGCTCTCTGAGGTAATAGTTTTTTGATAAGAATCCCAAAATTCTAATGAGAAAGAATAGTTAAAGTGAATGCCTGCAATGGCTTGCATCACACTACCATATCTATTTGCAAGGCCCCGGCGATAAACTGTCTTCATTTTTCCAAGATTAGACTCTCCATAATAAGCAATAGGAATGTTGGTTTTACCTCTTAGGATGCAAGGCATACTGGCTGGCCAAAAACGCTCATTACTTCCAAGGTGGAAATTAATATAGTGGTTAATTTTTGATAGTTCATCAATAACATTAGAGGCGCCTTTAGTTGGACGCGTAACTATTTCAACCAAGGCCTCACTGAAGTCCGTAGTAATTTCTGGGTGAGTCAAGGCCGAACCAAAACTTTGTGGATGAGGTGTTTGGGCAATACTGCCATCTTTGGCAACTCGAAGGCCTTCCTTTTCAATTCCAATTAGGTTTTCACCTAAACTGTCTTTAAAGGAACTTACTGAATTAATTTTGTCCTGAAGGCTCACTTTGTAATATGAAACATTAAAATAGTTATTTTACCTTGGTCTCATCGTAACGGAGATATTGTAAACAGATCTTAAAGATATATGGACTTAAGAAAAAATATGATTGAAGTTGTAGTAGGGATAATTCGTAATAATTCAAGAGAGGTATTTATTGCTAAACGCCAAAAAAATCAATTTATGTCTGATTTTTGGGAACTTCCTGGAGGCAAGGTAGAAAATGGAGAAGATCATGGTGATGCACTAAAACGTGAGTTATTTGAAGAGACAGGCATTAAAGTTAGGGGGTACAGTCTGACTCAGATAATTCAGCAGCAATATCCTGAAAAGATGATTAATCTTTCAGTTTTTACGATTAATGATTATTCTGGAATTCCAATTGGCAAAGAGGGGCAAGATTACACTTGGTGTGATATTGAAAACTTTGCAAACTATAAACTTTTGCCAACGATGTGGAAAATTATTAAAAAGGTTTCACTGCCAAATAGATATTGGATTACCCCAGACAATCATAACTCTAGTGAGACTCTTGCATTATGCAAAGAGCATATAGCTAATGGCACAAAAATCATTCAACTCAGAAGTAAACATCAACTCGAAAAGTCATACATTGAAAAATATAATAAATTATGTCAATTAAACAATGTAAAGCTGATTTTAAACTTACCTCAAATGACTTTTGAAGAGCAATGTGACGGATGGCACCTCACTACTAAAAAACTTATGAATTTTTCAATAAAAGAGCTACCAGAAAAGAGGATTATTGGAGCCTCAACTCACAACTTGCTGGAAGTAAGGCATGCCGAAAAAATGTCAATGGACTACATAAGCCTCTCACCAATAAATACAACACCTTCTCATCCCAATACTAAAATACTTGGATGGATTGAAGCTTCAAAGATTATCTCTAAAAGCAGTTTGCCGATTTACTTACTTGGGGGAATGGATAAAAATTCTATGGGCCAAGCCTTGGATCTTGGCGCACAGGGTATTGCCGGGATCACCGGAGTTTAAAGAGGAGAACCAGTAATCTCTAGATATTTATTTTGGATGTCCTCTTTGCTCATTTGAACCAAACCATCAGACCCGCCTTTACAGAGCAAAGTATCATTCACAAATATCTGTGGGACAGTTCTATAGCCAGATTTAACAAAAAAATCACGTGCATGACTATCTTCCTGAATATTTAGAGTTTCATATTCAATATCTAAGTTGTCCAGATAGTTCTTAGCTCTAGTGCAGTAAAAACAAGAGTGTGACGTGTACACTTTAATCATTTTTTAAACTTGAAAATATTTTGGTGAAATAATACCAGTAAGATATTTGTTGTTGTTCCTTTAAAGTGATGAAAATAGTGTGTCTTTCAACCTCTTAAAAACACCCAAGATGCTTCACTCGATTGATCTTTATCGAATCGATAACCTTCATCTGAGAAATCTTTTAATTCCTCAGGATTTTCTAGTCTGTTTCTGATCATGTAATTAACCATTAAGCCTCTTGCTCTTTTTGCATGTATTCCAATAACCTTGTATGCATCGCCTTTCTTCTCTTTAAACACAATATCTAAGATATTTGCATTGAGAGTATCTTTATCAATCGCCTTAAAGTATTCATTTGATGCAAGATTTACAATTAAATCAGATTCATCATCATTTAAAACATTGCTAATGTCAGAACCCCAGTACTTGTAGAGGTCGCTTCCTTTTTCATTGCTGAGCTTTGTACCCATCTCTAAGCGATATGGCTGGATCAAATCTAGCGGCCTAATCACTCCATAAAGACCAGAAAGCATTCTAACTTTGCCTTGAGCAAACTCCAAGTCTTCATTTGATAAATCTGGAGCATTGATGCCATTGTAAACATCTCCCTTGAATGCAAGAATTGCCTGCTTGGCATTCTTAAGTGTAAAAGGTAATTGAAACTTCTGAAAACGTTCAAAATTTAATTCTGATAGTTTTTCACTCAGCGACATCAATTTCGAAATTTGGGATTTACTTTTATTTTTGAGAATTCCAATTAACTCATTTGAGCTCTCTATTTGCCTCGTTTGTGAAAAAACATCAACATCACACTGAGAAAAATCTTGGGTTTTAGAAGGTGAAATTATTGCCAGCATAAGACTATAAAAATGAAAATAATTCTACCTTAAAATCCCTTTCATAACAATAGATATGGGATAATTTGCTCTTTAATTTAGTCAAAAATTAAGGTATTATACTTCGTTCGTCTGTATTTCTTTTAGACTCAACATTTATGAAAAAAAAGCAATTACATTTGCCAAAAGCGCGTGGGCTATACCACCCAAATAATGAAAAAGAAAACTGTGGGGTTGGCTTTATTGCTAATCTTAAAAGCAACTCATCTCATCAGATTACGCAAGATGCATTAGAAATGTTATCGAGAATGGATCATCGTGGTGCTTGTGGTTGCGAGGCAAACACTGGTGATGGAGCTGGAATACTAACAGACATACCTCATGAATTTTTTTCTGATGAAATCAAAAGACTTTTTAACACCGATGTCGCACCTGGAAATTACGGTGTAGGCAATGTTTTTTTGCCTCAAGACTCAAAAGAAAGAAATCACTGCATCAATTTATTTGAAAAAATAATTAGTGATGAGGGCCAGACATTGATCGGCTGGAGAGATGTTCCTGTTGACTCAGAATTATCTAATGTTGGTGATACAGCTCGTGAATCACAACCTCATATTAAGCAGCTCATTATTCAGAATACTAGTAATCTAGATCAGGATGCTTTTGAGGGTGTTCTTTACGTCATTCGGAAAAACATTTCTAAAATCATTCGCACAGATGAATCTATTTCACAGGCTCTAATGTTCTATGTCTGTAGTCTATCAACTAGAGTGATCATTTACAAGGGAATGCTCATGGGATCGCAATTATTAGACTTCTATACTGATCTCAGTGACAAGAAATTTAGTACCTATTTAGCGATGGTGCACTCTCGTTTCTCTACAAATACATTTCCATCTTGGGACAGAGCGCAGCCATGTCGATTTATGGCTCACAACGGCGAAATTAACACTCGCCAAGGAAATTATAACTGGATGAGAGCCCGCGAAGGGGTTCTTGACAGCGACATCTTTGGCGATAACCTGTCAAAAACACTTCCCGTAATTGAAACCGAAGTTTCTGACTCCGGGAGCTTTGATAATGTCTTAGAATTTTTATTAATGAATGGCAGGTCTCTTCAAGAGGCGGTGCTGATGATGGTGCCAGAAGCATGGCAAAACGACACAGAAATGAGCTCCGACAAAAAGGCGTTTTATGAATACTTCTCTAATGTTATGGAGCCCTGGGATGGGCCAGCATCCATCGCGTTTACAGATGGACGCTATATAGGAGCAGTTCTTGATAGGAATGGGCTAAGGCCATCTCGCTATTACATAACACATGATGATCGAGTCATCATGGCTTCAGAAGTCGGTGTCGTCGATGTGGCTTCAAATAATGTAAAAACCAAAGGAAGGCTTAGACCAGGAAAAATGTTCCTTGTTGACTTTCATAAAGGTGAGTTAATCGATGACAATGAAATTAAAAATAGTTTTGCAACTAAGAATCCCTACGCAAACTGGTTAGACAATCAAAAGATTCTGCTAAGTGACCTCAGATCTGATGGAGACTCCAAAGGCTTCTATCCAGATACCTTAGTCAACAGACTTAAGGCATTTGGTTACAGCACTGAAACACTTCAATTTATGTTGCTTCCTCTGGTAAGTGAACTTAGAGACCCAGTTGGCTCAATGGGCAATGACTCAGCACTAGCCTGTCTATCTGACCAGTCAAGAATTATTTATGACTACTTTAAGCAACTCTTTGCTCAGGTTACAAACCCTGCGATTGATTCAATTCGTGAAGAGGTGGTTATGTCATTAAGCTGCTCGATTGGGCCCGAAGGAAACTTATTGAGAAACAAAGAAGAGAATGCCCATCGTCTAGTCGTTGATCACCCCATCTTAACCAATGAGGAAATGGCAGCGCTTATTCAATGTAACCATAGAGGCTGGACAAGTAAGACCATAGACATTACTTATGAAACCAATGGAAATCATAACTTAAGTGATATGCTTGACTCTATATGCCAACAAAGTACTCAAGCCATTAACGATGGACACAGTCTAGTCATTTTGTCAGATAGAAATCTAAATTCTGATCGTAATGCGGTAAGTGCTCTCCTGGCATCTTCAGCAGTTCATAGACATTTAGTAGCCAACCATATGCGAACTCAAGTTGGCATCATAGTTGAAACTGGAGAGGCTAGAGAAGTCCATCATTTTTGTCTTTTGACCGGATTTGGTGCTGATGCTATTAATCCATATCTAGCATTTGAAGCTTTATGGCAAGCCAGAAGAGATGATTTAATTGATTTAGATGATGATGAAGCTGTTGTTAAATCGTATCGAAAAGCTATTGCCAAAGGCATGCTTAAAGTTATGGCAAAAATGGGAATTTCTACCCTTGCATCATATAAGGGTGCTCAAATTTTTGAAGCTGTTGGTCTGGCAGATGAAGTTATGAATAAGTGCTTTTTTGAAACTGCAAGTCGAATCAGCGGCGTAGGCTTTGATGTCATTCAGCAAGAATCTGAGGCACAACACAATAAAGCATTCATATCAAAATCACTTGACAATCTTGGTCACTATCATTGGAGAAGTGGCGGTGAAAAACATATGTGGGAACCACAAACTATTACTTCATTGCAACTGGCTGCCAGAGGAAATGATAAAAATGCCTATTGGGAGTTTTCAAAAAGATCTAACGAAGAGGGTACACGAAATTGTACGCTTCGTGGCCTTATGTCTTTTAAAGATGGCCATCCAATTGACATTGAAAAAGTAGAGCCAGCGAAAGAAATAGTAAAAAGATTTGTTACCGGTGCTATGAGTTTTGGGTCAATTTCTGCTGAATCTCATGAGTCACTTGCGATAGCCATGAACCGCATTGGGGGCAAATCAAATACTGGAGAAGGTGGTGAGGACTCAAAACGCTGGACTCCAGATGCAAATGGCGACTCCAGACGAAGCGCGATCAAGCAAGTTGCCTCAGGACGTTTTGGCGTTACAATTGACTACCTTAACAATGCAGACGAACTTCAAATTAAAGTATCTCAGGGAGCTAAACCGGGAGAAGGTGGAGAGCTTCCTGGTGGAAAAGTTGATGAGGGTATTGCCAAAATTCGATGCTCGACAGCAGGTGTAGGCTTAATTAGCCCGCCACCTCATCATGATATTTATTCTATTGAAGACCTCTCTCAGCTCATTTTTGATCTTAAGCGTTCAAATCCAGATGCTCGAATCAGCGTCAAACTAGTCTCAGAGGTTGGTGTTGGTACTGTTGCCGCGGGAGTCACTAAAGCGAAATCTGACCATATTGTAATCGCTGGACATGATGGAGGGACTGGAGCTTCACCTTTAACATCAATCAAACATGCAGGACTTCCATGGGAATTAGGAGTTGCTGAAACTCACCAAACCTTAGTGATGAATGATCTTCGATCAAGAGTTGTAATTCAAACTGACGGCCAGCTCAAAACTGGACGTGATGTTGCTATTGCAGCCCTCTTGGGTGCTGAAGAGTTTGGCTTTTCTACTGCACCATTGATTACGCTTGGCTGCATTATGATGCGTAAATGTCACTTGAATACTTGTCCTGTTGGAATTGCTACTCAAGACAAGGTATTGCGCAAAAAATTTACTGGAAAACCTGAGCATGTTGTTAATTACTTGTTTATGGTTGCTGAAGAATTAAGAATTATTATGGCCGAGCTTGGCTTTTCTAAATTAACTGACATGGTTGGAAGGGTTGACATGCTGGAGATGAATAAAGCTATCAATCATTGGAAGCAAGACTCGATCGACTTGAGTTCAATATTAACACCAGCAGAAAATCTCTACAGAGATGCTGGGACCTACCAAAGCATTAAGCAAGATCATCAACTTGAAGACCAGTTAGATCTTGATTTAATCGAAAAATCTAAAGAGGCCATTGAAAACAACTCAAGAGTTCAGTTTAATTCTTCTATTTCTAATGTTGATAGAGCTGTTGGAGCTATGTTGTCCTCGCATGTTGTTAAATCAAGACAAGGCAACAATCTCAAAGATAATTCAATTCAAATTAATTTCCAAGGTTCTGCTGGGCAATCTTTTGGGGCCTTTCTTGCTAAAGGAATCACTATGTCCGTTGAGGGTGATGCGAATGATTACGTAGGAAAAGGGTTGTCGGGTGGTCGGGTTATTGTTTATCCTCCTAAAGACTCAACCTACTCCTCGGAAAATGAAATTATTGCTGGAAATGTTTGTGGATACGGTGCTACAGGCGGCGAACTCTTCCTTTCAGGTCAAGTCGCTGAACGCTTTTGTGTTCGAAATTCCGGTTTAACTGCTGTTGTTGAAGGCATTGGTGATCATGGATGTGAATATATGACAGGTGGGAGAGCTGTGATTCTGGGTGAGGTTGGACGAAACTTTGGAGCTGGCATGAGTGGAGGTATAGCCTACGTTTATAACCCTAATCAAACATTACAATCTAGAGCAAATGCTGCAATGATTGATTTTGATCCAATGGATAAAGAGTCACTCTCAGAACTTCATGAGTTCACAACAAAGCACTTTAAATATACAGGTTCAAAAATTGCAGGAAAAATATTAGACAATTGGGATCAAGAAGCATCTCACTTCGTCAAGGTAATGCCCAAAGCGCTCAAAGAAGTTCTAGCTGCTCGCGACAAGAAGCACCTTAAAGCAGTCTAAATTGGTATCGCGTCGATTACATCGGCGCTAACACCCAGCAGATTATCAACACCATCACCAACTACAGGTATGACAGATACTACTGCGCCCGTTACTCGCATAGGCACAGTGACGACCTTAGTAAATACACAACCTGATATAAATACAGTCAATAAAGCTAATGTGATAAACCTTTTCAATGGACTTTGTCTAAAACAATAAAGTGATATGAATAGGCATTGGAATTATCTTTTGGATGTGATTCACTACTCACTTGATGCCAGTTATAAGCGTCGTATTTTGGAAAAAAAATATCCCCCTCAAATTCGCCATCAATCTTTGTAATGTATAGCCTATTAATTTTCGGAAGAATCTGCTCACACAAGCTTGCACCCCCTATAACCATTACCTCATCATCTCCTTTTGTTATTTCAAGCGCCTCCTCTAAACTTAAAGCAACTTCGCATCCAGGTAGTGAAATTTTTGCATTACGGGTTATGACAATGTTTCTTCGATTAGGCAGTGGTCTTCCAATTGAATCATAGGTTTTTCTGCCCATTAGTATTGACTTTCCCGTAGTCAGTTTTTTGAAGTAGGCCAAGTCTGCCGGAAGATGCCATGGGAGTTGATTATTTTTACCAATCAAACGGTTATCATCCATTGCCACTACTATTGATAAGCGCATTAATTCTGCCTGATTGAAGTAAAATATTAGATTATTTTACAATCTTTAATCTCCTAGTGTCACTCATTCTCGCCTCATCTTCGCCGTATAGAAAAGCTATTCTTGACAAGCTAGGACTTGACTTCAGCGTAGTTGCTCCAAATATAGATGAGACCAGAAAAGAAAAAGAATCACCCATTGATCTAGTTACGCGCCTCTCAAAAGAAAAGGCACTAGCTGTATCAAAATCAAAATCTGGTTTGATTATTGCCTCAGACCAAGTAGCCACATTGGATACAGGATTAAATGAGAATGATTCCATTTTAACCAAGCCTGGCAGCCATGAAAATGCATTCTTACAGCTAAAACAAAGCTCAGGAAAAACTGTAAACTTTCTAACAGGGTTGGTTCTGATGAATACAGAAACCCTCAGCACTCAAGTTCATGTAGAGCACTTCAAGGTTTCTTTTAAGGTGCTATCAGATAATCAAATATTAAGTTATTTATCTAAGGAGGATGTCCTGAACTGTGCTGGTAGCTTCAAATCAGAGGGATTAGGAATTGCGTTATTTAATAAAATGGAGGGCAATGACTCCAACAGTCTGATTGGACTCCCCACTATTCAATTAATCCATATGCTCACAAAGGAAAATGTTCACGTTCTATGAGCATAGTTTTTCCTGTAGAATCAAACTCAATCTCTTCGGATTTCAAAAAAGATTATTGGGGCTCGTTATTTGGCCCTTCTGAGGCACTTGCACTCCTAGAATTTGCAGAATCAAATGATGGCTTTGTTCTATATATCGCAAGAGATATAAAACACTTTGACGAAATCAATAAGTCACTCGCTTTTTTCAAAAAAAATACTGAAATTCTCAGTTTTGCTAGCTGGGAGGTTTTAGCATTTGATCATTTCTCACCTCATCCTGATATTGTTTCTTCAAGGCTCAGTACCTTAGCTAAATTATCTTCAATTGAGTCTGGAATTATCGTTACAACAATCGAAGCATTGTCTCAAAGAATTTGCCCAAGAGACTTTATAAATAAATACAGCCTTAAGCTTAAAAAAAATCAAACCCTTGAGATAGATTCGTTCATTGAAAATCTTGTAAAAATTGGCTATCGAAGAGTAACTACTGTAATGGAGCAGGGTGAATTTTCTTTAAAAGGTGCGTTAATTGATATGTACCCTATGGGCGCAAAAACTCCTTATAGAATTGATCTTTTTGATAATGAAATTGATTCAATTCGATCCTTTGACCCCTCTTCACAAAGGTCTATTGAAGTCATAGATGAAATTCAACTCTTGCCTGCAAGAGAGTTTGCTTCTGATAAAGCGAGTATTGATACCTTTAAAAAAAATTATTTATCTGAGTTTGGTAATTCTGATGGCTTTATTTATACAGAGGTCAGTGAAGGGCGTTATCCAGGAGGAATAGAATTTTATTTACCATTATTTTTTGAAACAACCGATACATTATTTGACTACATTCCAGATAATTCAGTCATTGCATTTCAGAAAGGACTCTCCGAGTCAATTGATATTCAGAGTGAAGAATTGTTAGAGCGCTTTAACTACTGTCAGAATTCACTGGAAAGACTGCCTCTTGCAGTCAATAAGGTCTTCTTGAATAGTAATGATTTTTTTACCGCTCTTAAGAAAAAAAAGCAGATTCAAATTCAAGCACCTAAGGTACTTAAAGATGGCGGTTTAGACTTTAAATCCTCAATTCTTCCTCCAGTGAAGATTGATGCTGAGGCCAATAAGCCTCTCAATAAATTATTCAGTTTCATTCAAAGATTTAATGGCCGCACTCTGATCGTTTGTGAGTCAGAAGGTAGACAAAGTGTTCTAAATGATTTGTTATCCTCCTACGAGTTAAAGGCACAAGAATGCCTTGGCTGGATGGATTTCCTTAATCAAGATTCAAAAATCTGTATTACTCACGCAAGCTTAAGTGAAGGTGTTGTTTTTGAAAAAATAGCAGTTATTACTGAAAATAATTTATTTGGACAAGATGCAGTTAAGCAACAACGTAGGCGCCGAGCAAAGCACAAAGACTTTGATGAGGCAATTAAAAGCTTAGTTGAAATTCAGTTGGGAGATCCTGTAGTCCATGAACATTATGGAGTTGGTCGCTATTTAGGGCTCAGTAGTCGAAGCTTTGATGGCAACCAACAAGATTTTATCTCAGTCGAATATGCAAATGGCTCAAAGCTTATGGTTCCTATCACTAGCTTAAATCTAATTTCCAGATATACAGGTGTGAGTGCAGATAACGCACCACTTCATAAATTAGGAAGTCAGCAATGGACAAAGGCAAAAAGAAAAGCTGCTGAGTCACTCTATGATGTAGCTGCTGAGCTTTTAGAAATTTATGCAAAACGGGAGTCACAAAAAGGCTTTTCATACCCCAAACCCAATGATTCTTATAGTTCATTTGTATCGAGTTTTGCATTTGAAGAAACGCCCGATCAAATCAAAACTATGAATGATGTTTTATTGGACATGCAATCCGAAAAACCTATGGACCGACTTGTCTGTGGTGATGTTGGTTTTGGTAAAACTGAAATTGCAATGAGAGCTGCTTTCTTAGCAGTAGAGTCAGGAAAACAAGTGGCAATTCTGGTCCCAACCACGCTTCTGGCTAACCAGCATTATCAAACATTTACGGATCGTTTTTCTAAATTTCCAATAGTTATTAAATCTTTATCTAGGTTTCAAAGTGCTAAAGAGCAAACTCAAATCAAATCTGACCTCAAGCAAGGAAAAATTGATATTGTAGTGGGAACGCATAAACTCATTCAAGGCGGAATCAGTTATAAAAATCTAGGTTTAATTATTATTGATGAGGAGCATCGATTTGGCGTTAAACAGAAAGAATCACTAAAAAAAATTCGGGGCCAAAGTGACATTTTAACTATGACAGCAACGCCTATCCCTCGTTCACTGAATATGGCACTTGGCTCTTTAAGAGAGTTATCTATTATTGCTTCTCCACCAGCCAAAAGAACTGCCATACAGACCTTCGTCGATGTGTGGGATAAAAATACTATTACCGAAGCCTGCTCAAGAGAGCTTCATCGGGGAGGTCAAATTTTTGTTGTTCATAATGATATCGACACCATTGACAACATGGCAGAGTCATTAAAGGATCTTATGCCAAATATTCAAATTAGAATTGCTCATGGCCAGATGCCAAGTAAGGAGCTTGAGCAAATAATGACTGATTTTTATCACCAGCGCTTTCAGCTCTTGGTTTGCACAACAATTATTGAGACAGGTATAGATATACCTAGTGCCAATACCATTATCATTAATAATGCTCAAAATTTTGGTCTTGCTCAGCTGCATCAACTTCGTGGTCGAGTTGGCCGCTCCCATCACAAAGCTTATGCCTATTTGGTCATTAAATCACATCAATCAATAACCGAAAATGCTAAAAAACGATTAGATGCAATCGCATCATTGGAAGAACTTGGTGCCGGCTTTATGCTGGCAAACCATGACCTTGAAATAAGAGGTGCAGGCGACTTATTAGGTGAAAATCAAAGTGGTAAGATTTCTGAAATTGGCTTTAATCTTTACCATGATTTACTAAAAAGAACCATTCATGCCATCAAGAATAATTATAAACTTGATATTAAAGATGCGTCGCTGGAAGAGGTAGAAATTAATCCTGGGATAGCTTGCATCATCCCAGAAACATACTTACCAGATGTGCACGAACGCTTAATTCTTTACAAAAGAATTGCAAGTGCTGAGCATGAGGACGACTTAAAAGAACTAAAGGTTGAAATGATTGATCGATTTGGAATTCTTCCTGAGCCAACTCAAAATTTATTTGAATCATCTTCCCTAAAGAATCTCTCTTTAGAGAAAGGAATACTAAAAATAAATATCTATGATGAAAAGGCAGAAATTACATTAAAGGATAACAACAGTATTGATACATCAAAGATTATCAAGCTGATACAAACTCAGCCTCAGCAGTTTCAACTAAAAAACCAAAAAACCTTGGTATTTAGAGAGGAAATGGAAGCTGACAAATTCAGAATTAGAAAAATTAGCAATATAATTAAATCACTGACTTAATAGGCTCATTTTTACAAATCTCTAATACAGCCTGGGTTCAGAATATTATTCTGAAGGTGCGATTCTTGGAAAAAAATACTTAATGAAAGGTACAACAACTAGGGCTGCAAAAAATATCACTGTTAAGCAACCTAATATATCTCCAATCAAAAAGTTTCTTAAAAAGTCGGTCGCATTAATTGTCTCTGAAGAATGGCCATTTGAAACAATATAAGAAGATACAAAAAATGAAATTAACGTATTAAATAAAGCGGTTAAGATTGCTAAAAAAATAAGATGGTGAAAAACAAGTTTCTCACCATCGAAGAAATTAGAAAGTTTAAAAAACCTCATACTTGCAATAGCAATTACGGGCCCAATTGTTCCAGCAACTGTAGAAATTAATGTTATCTGATCAAAAAAAGGTCGAGAGTGAAACCAAAATTCAGAGCATTGCGAGGCTAAGATTGCAACTAAAACTACCCTAAACCCAAACAATAAAAAGCATAACGACATCGCACCCAAAGGAAGCCAGATAAGATTACCTTCAAAGGGATAAGCAGGGCCATTAATAAAATAGCAAAAGACAATTATCAAGAATGTTGATATTTGCGGTTGAATCTCTAAAGAATTATTGTTCATCTTACTTCTCCGTAGTTTGGTCTTTTAGATGTTTGCATCCAGGTTTTTTAACCCCTACCAATGCAAGACCCATCTGCGATTCCCTTAAAGGAGTTATCGCTTTTAATAAATTTTTGAAGTATGCAGATTAATGCTTCATCTAGGTTTTTCTTCCTAATTGTTTTAGGGCAACACCCTTTT
>CALKDH010000124.1 GCA_938086805.1 uncultured PS1 clade bacterium
TATTCACTCAGCACAGTGGTTATGGTTAAGTCATGACGCTTATGAGAGTTCAGGTGTAGCTGTTCCAACTAATTGGGATGAGTTTGTTGCTGCAGGCCCAGCGCTTCGTGCTAACGGAATTGTTCCTCTAGCTCAAGGTCAGCAAGGATGGCAAACAGGACTAACTTTCGGTGTTCTAGCAACAGCTCTAGTTAGTGAGGATGCTTGGTATGCGGTTAACCGTGACAAAGATTCTTCTGTTGCTGGTGGTGCTGAGTATGCTCGCGTATGGAATGCTTTTGATGATGCTCGTAAAATGGCTATTGGATCAAATGTTGGTGACTGGAACCTAGCTACAAACCTAGTCATTACAGGTAAAGCAGGTGGACAGATTCATGGCGACTGGGCGCAAGGTGAGTTTAGTGTTGCTGGTTCTGTTGCAGGAACAGACTACTCATGTCTTCCTGGTTTAGGGGAGCGTGCAATTCTAGATACTGGTGGAGATGCGTTTTACTTCCCAGTTCAAGATGATGCTGACGTTCAAAAAGCTCAAAAAGACCTAGCAGCACTTCTAGTTTCACGCGAGGTTCAGGTAGCATTTAACCTTAAAAAAGGTTCTTTGCCAATTCGTGGTGATATAGATATGTCAACTGCTAATGATTGTATGCAAAAGGGTTTGAAGATTCTTGCAGGTGGTAATGTAGTTCCTTCAGGTGATATTCTTCTTTCAGCTGATACAAACAATCAGGTTAATGAACTTATGAATACATTTTGGAGTGATTTGTATATGAGTCCTGAAGATGCTCAGGCTAAATATGCTAAGATCATTGCGAGTGCAGACTAAGCATTCATAAAAAAAGAGCTGCCAAATATTCAACTAGAGTTTGGTAGCTCTTTCAAAAATTAAAAATCTAACTCTAAATAAATTTCTATATTAAATTACAATAGTGCTTATGTTCAAAAAAGCTCAGCTTGAAAGGTTATTTGTTAGTTTAGTTATGCTGGCTTTTGTATCATTAGCAATCTCAATAATTGGTATTAAGCCCGATATTTTTCAAAAACTACAGTTTCTATTTTTAACTGTTGCAATTATTTTTGTCACCCTAATATGGGCTCAATCAAAGACTATACAATTTAATTCTAATAGACTAAGAAAACAAATTTTTGGTTGGCTACTTTCATCTATTTTTTCAATATTAATTTGGTCTTTTGCTCAAAAAGATATCCAATCAATTTTTCCTTCACTTAAAGGGTACAGAAAGGCTCTAAATACACTCGAACCTATAGCAATCTATTTAGCTATTGTATTTATCTTGTTTGCTCTAATTTTGTCCATTGTTGGTGCAAGGGATAGTAGGCTTGATCGCCCTGGATACATAGAGCGAACGCTCGTCTATAATCTATCAAGTAAGATTGCAGCAATTCCAATGATGTTGACTTCGGTCGGTATTTTTATTATTGCAACCTTGTGGACCGTTTATCACTCATTTACTAATAGCCGTATGCTTCCAAAAAGTGAGTTCATAGGGCTCGCTCAATATGAAAGACTTTGGAGTTCAGATCGTTGGTACATGTCAATTGAAAATCTCGCAATTTACGGTGCATGCTCTTTAGTATTTTCACTATTTATTGGTTTTTTATTAGCTGCTTTATTAGATCAAAAAACAAGATTTGAAAATACATTTAGAACTATATTTTTGTATCCTTTTGCATTAAGTTTTATTGTTACAGGCCTTGTCTGGCAGTGGATTCTTAACCCAGAGTACGGCGTTGAAAAAATTGTAAGATCGCTTGGTTTTGAATCGTTTGTTTTTAATCCTTTATACAATACAGATATAGTTATTTACGGAATACTGGCTGCTGGTCTATGGCAGGGTACAGGCTTTATTATGTGCCTTATGTTGGCTGGGCTCAGAGGAATTGATCAAGAGATATGGAAGGCCGCTAAAATAGATGGAATTCCCATGTGGAAAACTTACATTCAGGTTGTGATACCAATGATGCGTCCAATTTTTATAACTACATTGGTCATTATTGCTGCGGGAATTATTAAGGTTTATGACTTAGTCGTTGCTCAAACCTCAGGTGGTCCAGGAATTTCTTCTGAGGTTCCGGCTAAGTATGTTTATGACTACATGTTTAGCGCACAAAATCTTGGTCAGGGGTTTGCTGCATCAACAATGATGCTAGTTTCAGTTTTAATTGTGCTTATTCCATTTGCATATCTTCAGTTTGGGAGAAGAAAGTATGACTGATTCGCAAAATAACTCTGGTGTTGTTGAACCCAGAGGCCCTAAGCCACGAAAAATTATGAGCCGAAGAAACATAATTCTTTATGGCACACTTTTAGTCGTAGCAATTTATTACTTGATTCCACTTTACGTGATGATAGTGACCTCTCTTAAAGGTATGCCAGAGATTCGATTGGGTAATATTTTTTCACCACCTGTTGAAGTCACCTTTGATCCATGGATTAAGGCATGGTCTCAAGCCTGTACGGGTCTAAATTGCGATGGTTTGTCAAGAGGTTTTTGGAATTCTGTTCAAATCACATTACCATCAGTCATTGTTTCAATAGCTATTGCATCGGTGAATGGTTATGCGCTTGCAAATTGGCGTTTTAAGGGCGCTAATTTATTTTTTACTATTTTGATTTTTGGCGCTTTTATTCCATACCAAATTATGATTTACCCTTTAGTAATTTTGCTCAGAGACTTAGGAATTTACACAAAACTACCTGGATTAATTCTGATCCACTCCATTTTTGGAATGCCCATACTGACCCTTTTGTTCAGAAACTACTTTACAACGATTCCTGAAGAGCTTTTTAAAGCTGCTCGGGTAGACGGTGCAAGGTTCTGGGGTATTTATTTTAGGGTTATGATGCCAATGTCACTGCCTATTTTTGTGGTAGCAATCATTATGCAGGTCACCGGAATTTGGAATGATTTCCTATTTGGTGTCATTTATACAAAGCCTGATACATACCCAATGACAGTTCAGCTAAATAACATTGTTAACTCGGTTCAGGGGGTTAAAGAATACAATGTCAATATGGCCGCAACATTGCTTACTGGTTTGGTGCCGTTAACAATTTATTTTATTTCAGGAAAGCTTTTCGTAAGGGGTATTGCTGCTGGAGCAGTAAAGGGTTAATTAAAGGATGATTATTAATGAATAGTATTGAAATCAAAAATCTTTCACTGAACTTTGGGGACGTCAAAGTTCTTAAAGATTTAAATTTGTCTGTTGAGAAGGGGGAGTTTTTAGTTCTTCTTGGGGCTTCAGGATGTGGTAAATCTACACTACTGAACTGTATTGCTGGTCTGTTAGATATTACTGATGGTCAGATTTTTATTAATAATCAAAATGTGACATGGTATGAGCCATCTGAACGAGGAATTGGAATGGTGTTCCAATCCTATGCGCTTTATCCGCAAATGTCAGTTGAAGGTAATCTTTCATTTAGCCTCAAGAATGCAAAGCTTTCAAAAGAAGAGATAAATACTCGGGTAAAGAATGCTTCAGAAATATTGCAAATTGAAGATCTACTCAAAAGAAAGCCAGCTGCACTTTCAGGTGGGCAGCGTCAGAGGGTTGCCATAGGTAGAGCGCTTGTAAGAGATGTAGAGGTTTTTTTGTTTGATGAGCCGTTATCTAATCTTGATGCAAAGCTAAGAACAGAGTTAAGAGTTGAAATCAAGAGGCTTCATCATAAGCTAAAAAATACTATGATTTATGTAACTCATGATCAAATTGAGGCTATGACGCTCGCTAATAGAATTGCCATCATGAGAGATGGGTTGATTCTTCAGTTAGACAATCCAAAAACAATATACAACTTTCCAGTAAATAAATATGTAGCTGAATTTATTGGATCACCAAGTATGAATTTTATAGAAGGCAGGCTTGATGGTACAAATTTTGAATTTGATGAATTATCTTTCAATTTAGAGGGATACAGTTTCAAAGAAAAAATTAAAGCCAATTCTCAGGTATGGCTTGGGGTTAGGCCTGAAAACATTGTCATTAATGAAGCTGATAAAACTATGCCCGTTAACTGTGATGTAGTTGTGGAAGTTGTTGAACCTATGGGTGCTGATACACTGGTTTGGTCATCACTTAATGGTAAAGAGCTTCGATTTACAGTTGAGGGAAATAAGATAGTTAATATTGGAGATAAATTAAATGTTGGGTTTGATCCAGCTCACGTTTCAATATTTGACTTTGAGACAGAAGATAGACTTTAACAATTATAGGTATTAAGAAAAATGTATAAATTTCCAAAAGATTCAAAACTTAATAATCCAGAATTTATTTTTGGTGTGGCAACTGCATCCTATCAAATTGAAGGGGCGACTGATGTTGATGGTCGTTGTAACTCGATATGGGATACTTTTTGTGCGACGCCAGGAATGGTCTATAAACAGCATAATGGTGATGTTGCTTGTAATCACTATAACTTATATGAGCAGGATGTTGACCTCATCGCTTCTCTTAATGTGGATGCCTATAGGTTATCAATTGCCTGGCCCAGGATTATCAAAGAGGATGGAAGCGTTAATCAGAAAGGTTTAGATTTTTATGACAGGCTTATTACTGCACTTGAGAAAAAAAATATAACAGTCATGGCAACCCTATATCATTGGGATTTACCTCAATACCTTGAAGATAAGGGGGGATGGCTTAATCGTGAAACCTCGGTTAAGTTTGCTGAATATGCTGATGTAGTAAGCAAATATTTTGGAGAAAGAATTAGTTTTTATGTCACTTTGAATGAGCCATGGTGCAGTGCTTTTCATGGTTATCGATACGGAATTCATGCGCCTGGCATTGCAGATGAGGCTTCAGGCTTTTTGGCGTGCCATAACTTATTGCTTGCACACGGCATGGCTATGCCTATCTTAAGAAAAAATGCCAAAAAATCTCAGCACGGAATTGTTTTAAACTTTACTCCAAACTATCCAATCGACGAGTCTTCGATTGAGGCAGCTGAATTTGCCGATGACGAGCACTCTCATTGGTTTATCAAGCCACTTATGGAAGGGAAGTATCCTGGCTCAGTCTATCTTCACTTCAAAGACTATATGCCAACCATTGAAGACAATGATATGGCTGTTATTAGTGAAAAAATTGACTTCTTAGGGGTCAATTTTTATTCGAGAAGTATTGTGACAAATGGAAGGCAAGGAAAAGTTTCAGATACGATTTTGAAGAAGCTTGAGCGAGCTGAGATTCGTATTTTGGAGTCTGATGATGTTTTAGAGGATGAAACTAAAGCAGAGCAGCTCCAAAAGCTGATGAACCAAAAA
>CALKDH010000125.1 GCA_938086805.1 uncultured PS1 clade bacterium
GCATCTAAAGCTCCCCTAAAAATGTAGGGAAAACCAATCACATTATTGACTTGATTGGGAAAATCACTCCTCCCAGTTGCCATCAGCGCATCATCTCTACAAGCAAAAACATCCTCAACTGAGATTTCAGGATCAGGATTAGATAAAGCAAAGATGATTGGTTTTTTTGCCATAGATTTAATCATTTCTTGAGTAACAAGATTGCCTCTAGCAACACCAATAAAGACATCTGCTCCCTCAATTGCATCGCCCAAAGTTTTTTTATCTGTATCGATTGCAAAAGCTGCCTTGTATCTATTAACAATATTCATTTGTTCTAGAGAAACAACACCCCTTCTGTCAACCAGAATCATATTTTCTTTTTTAAATCCAAGTTTGACTAATAAATCTAAAGTTGCTATACCAGCAGAGCCACCCCCTGCAAGAACAATCTTGGCATATGCCATTGATTTTCCTTGAATTTCAAGAGCATTTAATAGTCCAGCTGCTACAATAATGGCAGTGCCATGTTGGTCATCATGGAACACAGGAATATCCAATTCTTTAATGAGTCGCTCTTCAATTTCAAAACAGCGTGGAGCAGATATATCTTCCAAATTGATACCACCAAATGTTGGGGCAATATTCTTAATCGTATTAACAATTTCATCAACATCTTGAGTGCCAAGCTCAATATTAAAAGCATTTATATCTGCAAAATATTTGAAGAGTACTGCCTTTCCTTCCATTACAGGCTTTGCAGCAAGAGGACCAACATTACCAAGCCCCAAAACAGCTGACCCATCAGTGATCACTGCTACTAGATTACCCTTAATTGTGTATTGATTAACTTTACTAGGATCTTTAGCAATTTCTCGAACAGGAGCGGCAACCCCGGGGCTATAGGCTAAACTAAGATCTTTATCATTATCAAGTTTTTTGTGTGAGGAAACATCAATCTTTCCAGGAACACCCTCATTATGATAGGCCAGAGCCATATCATTGATATTTTTTGTCATTGAGTTTTTTTGTATAGAGTTAGTTTATGAACTCTTCACCGATTTTAATATCAGACCTGAGCGTTTCTAGTGCATCATTTAAAGTGTTTTGCTCAAACTCTGAAAGAGAACCAAAACTGAGTATTTTTTCAACGCCATTCTTGCCCAAAAGAACAGGCTGGGCAAAAAATCTAGCATACTCTCCAGAACCCTCAACATAAGTACACTCTATGACATCTTTTTCACCATTTAATGCTCGAACCAAAGAAAGTCCAAACTTAGCAGCTGCTTGTCCCATAGATAAAGTGGCTGAACCACCGCCAGCTTTCGCCTCAACAACTTCAGTACCTGCATTCTGAATACGTTTTGTCATAGCAGCTGCATCTTGATCGCTAAAATCAAACCCAGACTGTGACAAAAGTGGAAGAATAGTTATCCCTGAATGCCCACCAATAACTGGAACACTGACATCTCGAGGATTTCTATCATTTTTTTCAGCAACAAAAGTGCTTGAACGAATAACATCAAGAGTAGTTACTCCAAATAATCTTGAAGGGTCATAGACACCTTTTTTCTTTAGTACTTCTGCTGCAATTGCAACAGTTGTATTCACAGGATTAGTAATAATGCCTATCATAGCTTTTGGACAATTATCTGCACAAGAAGTAACTAAGTTTTCGACAATACCAGCATTAATATTAAAGAGGTCGGAACGATCCATTCCAGGTTTGCGAGCCATTCCAGCTGAAATCAAAACTATGTCAGCATTCACAAGAGCGGGGGAGGGATCTTCCCCTGAAAAACCTTCAACCTTAACTGGTGTAGGAATGTGGCTTAAATCTGCAGCCACTCCAGGAGTTACGGGTGCAATATCATATAAAGACAATTCTGTACCCGCTGGTAAATCTGTCTTTAGCAAAAGGCCAAGTGCCTGGCCAATTCCACCTGCTGCTCCCAATACAACTACTTTCATTTACTCTCCCTTTAAATAATTAAAACTTGCTTATAAGATTTTATTCATCGCAGCAATATTACTTACTGAAATTTCTTTTGGACAAACAGTTTCACAATGACGGTGATTAGAACAACTTCCAAAACCTTCTTGTTCCATTTGATTAATCATTCTTTCTGCGCGCTTGCCACTCTCAATTTTTCCTTGCGGAAGTCGCTCAAAATGATTGATTTTTGCGGCAACAAATAATGAAGCTGAAGCATTTGGACAAACGGCAACGCATGCACCACAACCTATACAAATTGCTGAATCAAAAGCACAGTCAGCATCATCTTTGTTGACTAATTGTGAATTAGCTTCAGGTGCAGAGCCTACTGAGGTAGAAATAAAGCCCCCAGACTGAATGATACGATCAAAAGCGTCTCTCTTTACCGCTAAATCTTTAACAATTGGAAAGCTCTTAGCACGCCATGGCTCAATCCATAGCTCAGGTTGTTCAGCATAATCTCTCATGTAGAGCTGGCAGGTTGTTGTAGCTTTCTTCTCGCCATGCGGATGACCGTTAATAACTAACGAACATGTCCCACAAATGCCTTCTCGACAATCATAATCGAATACAACACAGTCTTCACCCTTATCAATAAGATCTTCATTTAACTGGTCGAGCATTTCGAGAAAAGAGGTGTCACTGTCAATGTCATTAACACTGTATGTGACAAACTCACCAGTAGAATTGGTATTTTTTTGACGCCAGATGTGTAATGTAAAATTCATTTATAGTCCCTGTAAGTGGGTTTAATAAACTCAAAATTAAGATCCTCTTTGTGAAGTGTGGGATTATTTTCATTAAACTCCCAAGCTGCAACATAACCAAAATTTTCATCGTCTCTCATTGCATCGCCACTCTCTGCGAGATATTCAAGCCTTGCATGCGCCCCACAAGATTCTTCCCTGTCTAATGCATCAACACACATTAAATGACCCAACTCAATAAAGTCAGCCACTCGCCCAGCCTTTTCGAGAGTTTGGTTAAAGTCTTTATCAGTTCCTGTCACCTTAATATTATTCCAAAAGTCAGTCTTTATCTGCTCAATTGATTTGATTGCCTCTTTAAGAGACTCCTTGTCTCTTGCCATTCCGCATGAAGTCCACAAAATACTTCCTATTTTTCTATGAAAATAATCTGGAGAATGTTTTGGATCAGGAGCATTCATAAGGCTCTCAATACGATTTTTTACTGACTCTAGGGTAGAAACAACTTCTGGATGGTCATGAGTAATTTCTTCAAATTTTCCTTTTGCTAGATAATTGGCAACTGTTTGAGGGGCAACAAAATATCCATCTGCTAAACCTTGCATTAATGCCGAGGCTCCAAGTCTATTTGCACCGTGATCAGAAAAGTTTGCCTCACCACAGGCAAATAATCCATCAATTGTTGTCATTAAGTTGTAATCAACCCATAGTCCGCCCATAGTATAGTGCGGCGCAGGATAAATTTTCATGGGTACCTCATAAGGGTTTTCACCTGTAATACTCTGGTACATATCAAAAAGATTTCCATATTTTTCTTTAACTTTATCACTTCCCATTTTTTGAATAACAGAAGAAAAGTCAAGATAAACTCCAAGTCGCTGATTATTTACAACCGAGCCAACACCTCGGCCCTCATCACATATACCCTTTAAAGCTCTAGAGGCTATATCTCTGGGCACTAGATTTGCAAAAGCAGGATACATTCGCTCAAGGAAATAATCTCTATCTTCATCCGCAATGTCATTAGGATTTTTATCACAATCTTCAATTTTTTTAGGGGCCCATATACGCCCATCATTTCGGAGAGATTCGCTCATTAAAGTTAATTTTGACTGACTATCTCCTGTTGGGGGAACGCATGTTGGATGTATCTGTGTAAAACTTGGGTTGGCAAAGTAGGCGCCATTTTTATGAGCTCTCCACGTTGCTGAAGTATTACATCCCTTGGCATTGGTTGATAGATAGTAGGCGTTACTATAGCCCCCAGTACACATCACAACACAATCAGCAAGATGGGATGATATTTCTCCGGTAACTAGATCTCTAACAACAATCCCTCTCGCCCTTCCTTCAATAATAATTAACTCGAGCATTTCACATCGAGACTTGTGCGAAACTCTTCCAGAGGCAATTTCCTTACTCATTGAACTGTATGCACCTAAGAGCAGCTGCTGTCCAGTTTGTCCTCTTGCATAAAAGGTACGAGAAACCTGAGTTCCGCCAAAAGATCTGTTAGCTAAATAGCCACTATACTCTCTAGCAAACGGCACACCCTGTGAAACCGCTTGATCAATAATATTGCAACTCAGCTGAGCTAAACGATAGATGTTTGACTCTCTTGCACGAAAATCACCACCCTTTATAGTGTCATAGAAAAGTCTCCAAGTGCTGTCGCCGTCGTTTTGATAATTCTTACTGGCATTGACACCGCCTTGAGCAGCAATAGAGTGGGCTCTTCTTGGACTGTCATTATAACAAAAAGATTGAACGTTGTATCCAGCCTCTCCCAGGGTTGCACACAAAGAAGCTCCAGCTAAACCCGTACCTATGACAATGATGTTGTACTTTTTTCTATTTTGAGGCGCGATAAGAGCAAGATCAAACTTATGCTTCTCCCATCGATTTTCTAGAGGCCCAGTTGGAACATTTGAGTTGAGCTTATGCATACAATACCCCTATCGGAATTGAAATAAAACCAGCCATGATTAAGACTACGATACTGAGCGCAAGACCTTTCCTCTGCTTACTGGAAATGCCCAGAGTCTGAAGAGCATTAGTTAAGCCATGATGTAAATGAGTTGAAATTGCTATCATTCCTAAACCATACATAGCCCAATAATGCGGGCTCCTGAATATTCGCTCAATCTCACCATACAAATCAACCGCATCAACCGTTAACATTTGAAAACTATGGATTACAATAAAAAGAAGGATTATTGTTGCGCCTGACCATGCAATAATTCTGGGAACTGCTTTTGGATAGGGTTTTTTGTAACGATCCCCTGAGCTTACATTATTCGAGAGCTGTCTTGAAACTGCTGTAACAACATGAAAAGACAATGTCAATAACAACACTCCTAATAGAATTGGATAAAGAATTGAGCTTTGTAACCACACATTGAATCCAGTAAAGACTGCCTCACCTGAGTGAAAGGTTAATACGCTAAATAAATGAAAGATTAAATAGACAAACCAGATTAAGCCAGCAACAGCCATCAATTTTTTTAGACTTACAGTGCGATTTTTAGTAAAGTTCATTGAATTTTATCTTGGTTGAATGTTTCTCAATTTCATGAAGTATTATTTCAAATGACGTTAGTTATTGATTCTATTTACAATTTTAATCTTATTCCGAACAAACTTTAACCATAATTCTAGAGCTGAATCTATCAAATGATCAAATAGCGCTTAGCCACTCAAAATTAAGCAAAGGACTTTAAAGGGGAGAATTTTAGACCTTATTAGCCCAAAGTTTGATGTTTTTTTGATGAGGAAATGTAGTTTTTTATATTGTAAAAAACTAGATATCCAAATAAGACTCTAAGGAATCATCCAAAGCATCTAACCATGGCGTATGGTGAGGTGGAGACTGCGTTCCCGTCATCAGAGAGGCATGTGACTTATCTCTAAAAGTCATAATCCCATCTTTCTTATTGTGCTTCCAGTCAATAAAAGTTTTATTGACGCCCTCAATGTCAAAATTTGGATAGTCAGTTTCATCAATGAGCATCTGGGTATAGGCGCCCTGAAAGTCAATTGCATACGCAGCATCATCTTGAGCAGTCTCCCTCTTGTGCCACTCAAGCGTATGAGCCTGCATTTCGTTAAAAGAGGGTAAAGTAATTTTATCTAAGATGACATCTCTCGCATACCAAGCCTGAGCGTCAAACATATTGAAGGTATACCATTGATCTTGCATACCAAGATACATTAGTTTAGGATTTTTTTCCCATACAACGCCTTTATATAGGCCTAGTGGATAAAGAATATTGTTAGTTTGCAATCTTAAGCTATCAGGCAGGAAAGGGAAGTGATGAAGATAGCCGGTGCAAAGAATAATAGAGTCCACCTCTTTTGAAGTGCCATCAGCAAAGAAAGCCTTATTGCCATCAACTTTCTCTAGTGCTGGCTTTTCTTCCCAATTCTCAGGCCAATCAAAACCCATTGGCGCCGACCTATAGCTACTTGTAATTGATTTTGCACCATACTTATAACACTGAGATCCAATATCTTCAGCAGAGTAACTGCTGCCAATCACTAAGATATCTTGCCCCTTAAACTCTAGAGCATCTCTGAAATCGTGAGCATGCAAAATCCTACCATTAAAGTGACTAAATCCCTCATAATCTGGGACATTAGGAGTAGAAAAATGTCCACTTGCAACAATGACGTAATCAAATTCCTCAGAGTATGATTCATCATTAACTAGATTACAAACAGTAACACTAAACTGCTTACTCATTTCATCATATTCAACATTTCTAACTGCAGTATTAAAACGAATCATATCTCGAACATTTGCTTTTTCTACCCTACCCTGTATGTAGTCAAATAAAACTTCTCTAGGCGGAAAAGATGCAATCGGATGGCCAAAGTGTTCTTCAAAATAATAGTCAGCAAACTCCAAGCATTCCTTTGGTCCATTGGACCATAAATACCTGTACATGCTGCTATGCGCAATTTCACCATGCTCATCCAGACCAGTTCTCCAGCTGTAGTTCCATAAACCGCCCCAGTTATCTTGTTTTTCAAAGCAAATAATTTCAGGAATGCTTTCCCCTTTTTCTTCCGCTGACTTAAACGCCCGTAATTGAGCTAGACCACTAGGTCCAGCTCCAATAATTGCAACCCTCTGATTCATTATTTCTCCTTTTAATAATCTCAGTAAATAACCATGAAATAAGGTTAATATAAAAAATTTTATATTAGCATCTACTCTCATTCTAATTAAATTAAATTAAAAATTGACTAATTTTTTTAAAAAAAGAAGAGCAAACTATAAAGTGGAAAATATTGGTAAATAATGGTATAAAATGGGTTTATGTATCGTGGAATTCATCTCCTATCTATAGACTCAAAAGGAAGATTAAAAATACCTGTTCGTCATCTTGAGCAAGTTCAAAAAAAATCATCTGGAAAGATGGTTTTAAGTGTTCATCCAGACGACTCGTGCCTAGTTCTATATTCTTTAAAAGACTGGGAAAAGCTTGAACTGAAAATTGGAGAACTCCCCTCTCTGAATATTCATACTAAAAAGTTAGCAAGAAAACTGATTGGTCATGCATGTGAATGTGATTTAGATAAGTTTGGAAGAATTCTAATACCAAGTTCTCATATTAAGTATGCAAATCTTTCGAATAAAGCTATTCTTAGTGGCCAAGGTAAGAGCTTTGAAATTTGGAATGAAAGGACTTGGATTGATCAAATTGAAAAGCTTGATAGGCTCAGTAGTGAAGAAGAAATCCCTCACCAAGTTTCATCACTTTCGCTTTAGTTTAATGAAATTGTGTTCGAAGAATGCATGACAAAATCAAATCAGATCATCATGAATCAGTGCTTTTTAACGAAGCCATTTACGCTTTAAATATTGATACAAATGGTGTCTATGTTGACGCCACATTGGGGCGGGGTGGCCACACGCAAGGGATACTCGATCATCTCGGAAAATCTGGAAGGGTCATAGGTTTTGATCAAGATATTGATGCCATTAAATATACAGAAAAAAATCTCAAAGACTCTCGATTGAGTTTAGTTCATAGTAACTTTTCTCAATTGCATGAAAAACTTGAGAAATTAAAATTAATTGGTGAAGTTGATGGAATCTTAATGGACCTTGGCATCTCCTCTCCCCAAATAGATAATGCCGATAGGGGGTTCAGCTTTAATAAAGATGGAGCACTGGACATGAGGATGGATCAATCTCAAAGAATGACTGCTGCGATTTGGCTTAGGGAGAGCAGCGAAAAGGAAATTGCGGACGCACTCTATCAATTTGGCGAGGAAAAAAGAAGTCGAATTATTGCATCAACAATTAAAGAATATCAAAAAAATAAAGACATTGATTCGACTCTAGAACTTGCTGAAATTATTAAAACTGTGGTTAAGCCAGGTAAAAATAAACATCCTGCCACTCGCTCCTTCCAAGCAATAAGAATAGCGATTAATGATGAACTCAAAATGCTTTCTGAGGCCCTTGATCAGACAATTAGTATTCTGAAAAAGAATGGAAGACTTGCAATCATTACCTTTCACTCGATTGAAGATAGAATTGTAAAACAATTTATTCACAAACACTCGCGCCCAAAACAACTTCCAAGGGGCTTGCCTGTCATTTCAAATAATATTGATCATCTTAATTTTAAAGATCTCGGAAAAGTCAAACCTTCAAGTGATGAGGTGAGGATAAATAGAAGATCAAGAAGCGCAATACTAAGAATAGTCGAAAAATGCTAGTAATTTTCCAAAAAAAGCTAGTTGCTAATTTGATTTTAGTTCTTGCAATAATAATTTTATCGATACTGAGCATCCACTGGCATCACGAAATGTACTTGCTTCATAGAGAAGAAAAAACCCTTAAATCTGAAAATGAAAAGATAAATGCTTTGAACAGACAGCTCTTAATGGAGTACTCTGAAATTCAAAGTGGGGTCAATGTTTTCCAAAAGTCCAAGGAAGATTTATTGATGTTTGCTCCATTGGAATCTGAATGGGAGGATGTCAATATATGAGAATCGCTCGTGTTCAAGGATATAGAAATAGGCAGGCTCTGGTCAAAATTTGCTTTACAGTGATAGTATTAGTATTTACGTATCGTGCTTTAACTGTTAGTGAAATTAGGGCTAATGATATTTCTTTAAAAGTAAAAGCATCAAAAAATTCAGATTTTTCTCTAGTTGAGAAATCCATGAGAGGAAATATCCTAGATAGAAATGACAATTTATTGGCGATTAATCTGATTCATAAGAAGATTAATCTTGACCCGATGATCATACAAGATGAATATATCGATTTATTGGCAGAAGCATTAGAGTTGCCCTATCAAGATTTCAGAGATGAGATTATTAAGAAGAAGGCAAATAATAGGAAATACTTCATAGTAAAAGACAAACTAAGGGTGAATGACCCTATTTTAGAAAATATCTCTGAACTTAAAAAAATGAGATCGAAAGTTTGTTTCAAAGAAGTTAAGACCCCATCTCTCTCACTGATTGACAAAGCAAAAAAAGTGATAGGTGTGAAGCCAGTAAATAAAGAGAGTTTTGAAGTTGAAAAATGCTCTCGGCAGACAATTGCTGGCGTTGCAATTGAATCGAGTGGTTTCCGTTATTATCCTAAAAAGGATTCTATTGCGCCATTAATTGGAAAAATAAATTCTGAAAATATTGGTGTCTTTGGAATTGAAGCTGAATATGATCGATATCTTGCAGGGGTTGATGGCATTAAAAGGATTGCTGATAATAAAAATAACTCAAATATTTATTATGATGCCGAAATTATCAAAAAATTTGAAGAAGGTGAAAACCTCTCCCTTACCATCGATTCTGATATTCAATTTCATGTTTTTAATGCCATAAAAGAGCAGGCTGAGTTTCATGAAGCAGACTCTGCTGCTGCAATAGTGCTCTCTCCAAATGGTGAAATACTGGCTCTTGCAAACTATCCCTCGACAAATCCTAACAACTTAGAGAGCTATAATCCTGATGATTACAGAAATCGGGTTTTTTCAGATAAAACTGAACCAGGTTCAACTATGAAGCCTTTCACTATGCTATTGGCTTTAGATAAAGGAATCATTACAGCAACAGATGATGAATTAATCGATGTTACTAAAAGGGTGGCAAATATTAAACCGGATGATAAGTTTTTCCAAATGACAATACAAAGAATTCTGGAAAAATCACACAATCTTGGAACAGTCATGGTTGCAGAAAATATTGAAAATGAAGACTTTTATAATGCTTGGGAAAAACTGGGTTTTGGCAGATCTTTAGGTGTCATGCCTGGGACTGAAAATCAAGGAGAATTAAAACATTACAGCAGCTGGAGAGACAGCGATAGAAGATCACTCTCATTTGGTCATGGCCCAATGACAACAAACCTTGCGCAACTTGCAAGAGCTTACCTTGTCTTTGCTAATGAGGGCGCCATACCTTCACTTAAATTAATAAAGTCAGAAAATAATAATGAGTCTTTAGAGCAGGTTTTCTCAGCAGAATCTACAAAGAGAATTTCTGAAATACTCGATTCTGTTGCTTCAGATAATGGCTCAGGATATCGTGCAGTTATTGATGGCTATTCGATTGCTGGGAAAACGGGCACAGCAGAAATGGTTATAGATGGTCAGTATAGTAAGGATGGCGCTAAGCGGACATATTTTGTAGGCTATTCGCCTGCTGAGAAACCTAAATATATTATGGCAGTTCGGCTCGACTATCCAAAAAAGTGTTTTGTTTCTTGGGATCCGACATTAAGAAATCGTTGTGAAGGCTCAAACTCTGCTGCAATGGCATTCCAAAAGGCAATGAAGAGAATACTCATTAATGATTCAGAGATGAATGCTCAAGTGGAGGGCTAAGGGGTTTTTTTCTGGCCTTCAGTTTTCATTTTACTTTTCATAATACTTTTCATGACTGCTTTTTCTTCGTCATGAGTCTTTGCAGAGAGTATTGAGGCTTTTGTTGACTTTCTTTCGTAGTATTTTTCTGCTGCAGTTAATGCATAACTAAACTCTTCTTTAGCCTCAAATTCACTAAGGAAAGGCTCCATAGTGCTCAACTGCTGCAAACGCAAATATACTCTCTCCTTAGCTTTATAAGGCAGAATTAAAGCCTCTTTTGAAAGATCTGACTCGACCTGTGCATGCCTAATTAACTCCAATAAAACATCAGACTGAGGAAGTTTTCTTGCCCTTTCTTCAATAACACTAGACGTCTCAGGGTCATTGACAATTGA
>CALKDH010000126.1 GCA_938086805.1 uncultured PS1 clade bacterium
CTCAAGTGTAGGCATATGGCCCGCATTATTTATTATTTTTAAATCTGAATCACTAATCATATTATGCATCATCTCATGCCTTTCCACAGGACATAATTTATCCTCTGAGCCGCACATAATCAATACGGGGATATTAATTGATTGAATAGTGTTCTGTTGATCTAACCTTGATTGAAGGGCTCTTGATTGATTAATAAAAACATCTGGCCCAAGGCTCAACGCCATATCCATACAAATATTTAGAA
This sequence comes from uncultured PS1 clade bacterium, assembly GCA_938086805.1. GTDB lineage: Bacteria > Pseudomonadota > Gammaproteobacteria > PS1 > Pseudothioglobaceae > Pseudothioglobus. The sequence continues at coordinate 246 of CALKDH010000126.1, forward strand.
CACTCCTTTTGTTTTCACTTTCGGCAAGATAATTTGGTTTCATTTCATCTCGCATCACTTCAAGAAGCTTGCCCTTATTAACCTCTCTTATCTGGGGTTCTCGCTTTAATTTAACTTCGTCTAGTTCAGCCTTAGGATTTGTATCCATAAGTATGAGTTTCTCAATCCGATTAGGTTCTTGAGAATAGATTTCCATAGCAACAATGCCACCCATTGAATGCCCTAAGAGTGAAAAGATTTTTGGAGCCTTATTTAACACATCTGAGGCCAACTCCCTGACTGATGAAAAATTCGAAATATCTGCAATAGTTACTTCAAGGTTCTGACTCAGTGCTTCTATTTGTGGGGAAAAGATTCTTTCATCACACATCATTCCCGGAACCATAACTAGACTTTTCACAACTAATTACTTGCAAGTAAAGCGCCCTCAGATAGTGACTTCAGCTTAGCAAATGCAATATCAGGATCTACAGCTCCAAATCCTGCAAAGGTTCCAAAGCCACAGTCAGAGCCCGCTATAACTCTTTCCTTGCCGACAATGTTGACAAATTTACTGATCCTCTGAGCGACTAGCTCTGGGTGTTCAATAAAGTTAGTTGTCGTATCAACAACTCCAGGAACAAGTATCTTGTCATCTGGTATCTCCTTCTTTCGATCACGAAACACTGTCCATTCATGAGCATGTCTTGGATTTGAGGTTTCGAATAATGTGTATTGAGCATCCGCTTTCATTAAAGTTCCAAAAACCTTATTCATGTCAATATCACAGACATGTGGGCCCTCATAGTTTCCCCAGCAAATATGAATTCTTACTTTGTCCGATGGGACATTTTTTAGAGCATGATTTAAAGCCTCCATATGCGACTCTGCGATCTTTATGAACTCTGAATCCGATAGATCACTAAATAGCATATGTCGGGAGAGGGCCAGGTCCGGACAATCAAGTTGCAAGTCTAATCCTGAAGCGACAATCGTTTCATATTCTTCTCTCATAGCATCTGCAAGTGCTGCAAGGTAAGCATCTCTAGTTGCATAAAAATCATTCTGCAGAAATAAAGAAATGACACCCGGGGAGGCTGCGTTCATAAAGCCTCTCTCAACTCCATGAGCTTTCATTGCATTTTTTAAATTGGCGATATCTTTTTGAAGCTCTCCCTGACCCTTGGATTTTACTTCTCCAGTGCACATTGGCCTAGCATATTGTGGCGTACCTCCCTCATCTGCAAGTCTTTGGAGAAATCCTGGAAAAAGCTTTAAATCTTCTGGTGCATTTCTTGGGCTATCTCCCGAAAAACCGGTATATCTATCTTTGACATAAGTAGCATATGAAATTTTGGAGGTTTCGCCATCACTAACAATGTCAATTCCAGAGTTTTTTTGTTTTTCAACTGTACTCAAAACGTTTCTTTGCATACATTCATCAAAGCTATTTTGATCATATTTTTTATTATTTTCTCTAGCGAAAATAAAGTCGACTACCTCCTGACTTCTTGGCAGTGAGCCGACATGACTGGTTAAAATTTTATTCAAATCAATCTCCTTAAAATTAATACTACATTCTCCATGTTGGCCCTGCTACATCATTAGTCTTAGTAACCCTAAAAAGACTGGCATCATTTGAGTTTAATGGAACCATTCTATAAGTTAGGTTTGGTGTTATGAGACATGTGTCCCCCTCTAACAATTCTGAACTACCACCTTCATACTCTAGAGACCAGCTACCCTTTGAAATCATATTAACTTGATACTGGTCTGTAAAATCAAACTCATCAATAAATGAATTATTTGTAATAAAGTCAACTTCAAAACCGGGTCTATCTTTTAATATTCCGTTTTTACCTATGACATTGACTGAGCCTTTTTTTGAGCTTTCAAAGAGATCTGTTGCACTAACAAAAAAATTTTCTTGAAATTCTTCGGTTGTAACAATAGGAAAATCTTTTAGCTCGTCTTCACTTAAAAGAGGCATTGGATTAACATGACTTGGAAGCGATTCTCCTTTTTTAGTGTCATAAAGCAACCCATTTTCACCCAATATCAAACCATATTCTTTGGCATTATTGATGACTTCTGGAGCCCACGTCACTCCGCCACCCGCATCATCACCTCCGAGAACTGCCATTAACATTCCATAGGAATTACCAATATTTTTAAATGCTCTAAAAATACCAGTAGGTATATTAACCAAGTCTCCTTCATTCGCAATCACTTCACCATCTTTTCCATCACGGCCCCAAAAGAACCGCCACCTTCCTTTAAGCACATAAAAAACTTCTGCTGTAGTATGAGAGTGCAATGAATTAGTGCAGCCTGGTGGCTGACCAGCTGCACCAATATTAAAGCCAGGGGTCTCCTTAATATGAACATGTTGATCTGGGCTTTCAGAAACCCCAGAACCAATAATTGTAAAATTTTCTTTTTGATTTGAGCCAGGCGTATGGGCATCAATAAATGCCGTCTTGCATGGCTTTAAATCAGCATATCTCACAATAAATTTTTCCATCTCTTCTGAGGTCATAAATTAGCCTGTTTTGATTATTATTTGCTTCCATAAAGCTGTTTCATCAAACAGAGTGTATTCCCTTCTTAATCCCCACGGTCCAAACTCTGCATGGGTAACGCCCATAACATATAAATCGGCCCCTGTAGGTTCACCAAAAATCCCCCATCCATCATGCTTACCTTTGAGATTCCATCGAACCGCGGCTCTTGGAGAAAGCTGTTCATCTTCGCGTCCGATTTGATGCTCTACTGTAAATTTTGCACTTGGCATTGAAGAGCGAAGACCCATCCAAAACTCTTCTGCATCATTATATGAATGCCCACTAACGCCTCCTGGATATTCAAGATGACAGCCCCGGTCATATTCAGACCTAAAGACTGAGGAATCTGAAGTCATAATTCGCTTTAATATGTCAACAAATCTCTCTCCCCATTCATTTTGGTTACCTTTTCCAGTGTATGGTCCAGCCTGGTCCATCGAATCATTGAATGGATGCTGGCATTGCTGAACACCTCCCTCCTGATCTATCTGATTTCTAGCAAAATCCTGCGGAGTCATGCCTAGCTGTCTAACAATAGCTCCTTGGTCTCTTATTAGCCACTCATCATTTACCTGGTTGTTGATTGCATGACAATCTGCAATGGTCCTGAATACAACTTTTTTACCAGTTGCATTTCCAAAAGAGCCATCTCCGAGATGGGAGGCTGTTGAAATAATTCGATGAGAAGACAACATACCTTTCTCAGGACTTCCTGACCAGATGACATCTTCTCCTAAAAGTTTACGATCAGGAAACTCAAATAATGTTGCCTTTGTGGCTTCGATAACTGTCTTATTACCAATCACCAGAGAGGGTGGGGCTCTTAAAATAATATCATCTGAATACAGATACAGAAGTTTATCAATTCCTCTCTCTTCCCAAATTTCATGAGTTATACCGTTAATCCAATCTGGAAAATTTGCATATTTTGGATCGAACCCTTCCATTAATTTTCTCCTATTTTTCAGAAATTCTTGCTGACCCTCTAACCATAAGTGGGCCATCTATTTCAATTCTTCTTGCTGTTGTAGTTTGGTTGTCTATACTTTCAATTAATATTGATACTGTCTCAGCAACCATTCGATTTGCAGGCTGGCGAACTGTTGTTAGGTCATAGGCTGGCCATGATGAAATGGGGACATCGTCATAACCCACAACAGAGACTTGCTCAGGGACTTTCAATCCAAGCTCAAATCTTATTACATCAATTACTGCAATTGCCATTGCATCATTAGCAATGAAAACTGCATCTGGATAATCTTTTTTGGCAAACATTTTTCTTGCAGCTTGTCTAGCCTCGTCTTTATTAAAGTTACCTACTTCGCGAGCATAGAGCTCTTGTCCATTTCTGGCTAGCTCAGTTACAAATCCTTTTTCTCGATCTCGTTGCGTAGAAGCTCCTTCCCAACCCGCAATATATCCAATTTTCTTATGACCACCTGCCAAAAGAAATCGTGCAACTTTCTGACCACCAAGCTCATTGTCAGATGTAACTGCAGAAAACCTTTCATCATCTTGGGATCTATTAAATAGGACAACAGGAACTCCAGCTGATCCGCATCTTTTTGCCAAGTCGGAGGACATAGAAACAGATGCAGCAATAATTCCATCAACTTGATAGTCTAGTATTTCATCAACTGCATCCTCAATATCATCCTCAGTATTTCCAGCCATAAATATAAGAACGTGATATCCTTTCTTTTGAAGAGCACTAGATAGAAGCTCTAATGCCTCTGGATAAAAATAATTATTAAGATAGGCCACAACAAGCCCAATAATTCTTGACTTTCCTGTTATCAATGAACGCGCGAGCACATTTGGCCTGTAGCCAAGCTTTGCTGCCGCCTTACGAACTAGTTCATTTGTTTTTTTAGAGGATGATGCTCCAGGAGTGAATACACGAGAAACAGCAGACTGGCTAACACCGGCTAATTTAGCGACCTCTAATGATGTAACTTTTTTATTTTCCATTAGTCCGCTGTCCATCCTCCATCAATCATCAAAGCAGAGCCGGTGATCATGCTAGCTGCCTCTGACGCAAGAAAAACTACTGCACCCATTACGTCCTCAACCTCGCCCACACGACCAAGTTTGATTTTTTCCTCAATCCACTTTTTACGCTCAGGATTATCAAATGTGGATTGTGTTAAAGGTGTGCGAATAAATGTTGGACAAATAGTGTTTACCCTTATTTGATGCTTTCCCCACTCAATAGCCATAGCCTTTGTAAAGCCCTCCACAGCATGCTTAGATGCTGAATAAACTGCTCTATCTATTCCACCTACGTGCCCCATTTGAGAGGATATATTTACTAATGACCCCGGTTTTTTTGCCTTTACTAAGCCTCTGGCTACAGCCTGCGTGACAAAATATGCACCTCGCAAATTAACATTTATCACATCGTCAAAATCCTCTGCACTTGTATTCAGTGAGGGCGCGTGTCGCCCAAGTCCAGCGCTATTAACTAGAATGTCAAATGGCCCTTTTTGATCTATAGACTCTGTGATTGAGCTAACATCCGACAAATCAATAGCCATCATTTCTGCACTTAATTTTTTTTTATTTATTGCGTCAACAGCTTCATCTAATTTTTTTAAATTCCGAGCAGCTAAAACGACATGAGCTCCTGCTTCAGCAAGAGCAATTGCACATCCAAGGCCTATGCCAGATGACGCCCCTGTTATTAAAGCAGTTTTATTATCTAATCTAAATGATGGTGAAGTAGGGAGATTCATTATGAATATGCTTTTAAGCTCTTTGCTTTATTAAATTCTTTTAGTCTTCCAAGAACATTAACACCAATTTGATCATAAATATCTAAGATATCAATCATCACCCAGTTTTCTCTTATTTTTCCGTCTTCTAGTCTCCAAAAATCGAGTGAACGAAGAAAAACCTCTTTATTACTTGGAGCAATCCCCATCCATCCATCATGGGTCAATGTCTGTTTCATATTTGGCCAGCCAGTAACAGCTGCATAGTGGCCATCTCCAATAAAATGGTAGCCTATTTTATCTCCACAACCATCTCTCTTTCCATAGGTTGTGTCCTTACCTCTATCAGGCATAGCATTGAGAAATGGAATTTGATGCCAGTTTCTAAAACCTTCAACTCCTCTTCCACTTCCTATACCAGATGGTCCGTACCAATTCATTTTAGGATGCCAAAAGTAATCCATTTCCATGACCTCAGGGCCACCCTCTGAAGGATGTTTTTTCATAGCATTCGCCATGCCTAAAATATGCTCCATTGAAAAGTTGCTTTTAGCAGAATCATAAGGCATATCAGAAACCCCGTCCATTGTTGCAGGGCCAGGAACACACCATTCTCTTCCAAGTGTTGGAGCCATAGGCCAAGAGCCTGATTGCATCATCAGCTCTGGAATATCCCACAAAGCCTGAACTTCAACCACTTTATCACCCTCAAAGCGATAGAATTCATGAAATCGCATATGAGCAATGTGCCCTGTTGGGGGTATATCTAAAAAAGGCTTAAAAAATGTTCCAGTATAAAAACCAGCACACCCTACCCATTCAAGATCTTTTTCGGTTTTCCCAGCAATAACAATATAATCTCTTCTTTCAAGATCTGGCATAGATTCAAATAAAAACTTCAAAGACTTGTTATAAAACTCACTCGGTCCTGAAATATCTCCAAAGGGGTGCGAAAGATGAATATCCGCCTTATCATGAAACAAAGCACTTAGATTTTTTTTAACTCTCTTTTCAGAGAAATTGTACATACTTAACCTGAGAGGCTTGATTAGCTCCTTAAGCAAGTTATTTCTATGCACTACTGCGCTGCCTTCCCGTAGGGCACATCTTCACCGCCATAACGCCTAACTCTAATATTGGCCTGTTCGGCATGACCAACAAAAGACTCAAGCATACAGAGTCTTGAGCAGTATCTGCCAATCTTGACAGCTGCTTCATCCGTTGTAATTTTTTGGTAGCTATGTGTTTTAAGATACTTACCAACCCAAAGACCGCCGGTGTAGCGTCCCGCTTTTTTTGTAGGAAGCGTATGGTTAGTTCCAATCACCTTGTCTCCATTTGATACATTGGTTCTTGGCCCTAAAAACAAAGCCCCATAAGAATGCATATTCTCCAGGAACCAGTCATCTCGATCAGTCATAACTTGGACATGTTCAGAGGCAATCTCATTGGCAACCTCAAGCATTTCATCATAGGTGTCACAGACAACAACTTCGCCATATTCATCCCAACTAACCCCTGCGGTGTCAGCTGTTGGAAGGATGGTTAGTATTCTATCAATTTCATTAAGAGTCTCATCTGCAAGATTTTGACTGTTGGTTACAAGAACTGCTGGAGAGTTATAGCCATGCTCAGCTTGGCCCAATAGGTCAGTTGCGCACAATTCAGCATCTACTGTCTCATCTGCAATCACCATGGTCTCTGTTGGACCAGCAAAAAGATCAATTCCAACTCGTCCGAAGAGTTGTCTTTTGGCCTCTGCAACATATGCATTACCGGGACCGACCAGCATATCGACTGGGGCAATTGTTTCAGTGCCTAAAGCCATAGCGCCAACCGCCTGAATGCCGCCAATTACATAAATCTCATGAGCGCCTCCAAGATGCATTGCAGCAATGACCGCTGCATTAGGCTGTCCTTGATAGGGTGGGGTGCAAGCTACAATTCTAGGAACCTTTGCAACACTAGCAGTA